>OZ246014.1:3557500-3715669 GCA_965230555.1 Croceivirga sp. | reverse complement strand
ATGCTGGTAAATTCAATTGGTAACGGATGGCAATCTGGAAGAAGGTCCGGCGTTTTCTTTACACCCAACAGTCCGGCAGCTTTGCTCATGGCAAAGACATCGCCTTTTGGAACCCTGTTCTCCTTAATGGCATCTATGGTCTCTTGTTTTCCTACCACGACCACGGCTTGGGCGGTTGCACTTCTAGAGGTACTGTTTTTATGCGTTATATCTACCATTTGGCTATGTGTTTACTTTCCATTGATACGATGCGTCCTCAAATAATTCTTTTCCAAAAATAGGGACATCGGCCTTTATTCGTTCAACAACAAACTCAAGCGCCCTAAAGCTATCTTTTCTGTGGGCGGCAGCTACGAGGACGAACAAACAAATTTCACCTTTTTTTACCTTACCCAAGCTATGGGATATGTGGATGCTTGTAAGCTTGAAATTTTTTAAAGCGGTCTCACGGATCTCATGAAATTTCTTGTTGGCCATTTCTGGGTAGGCACTATAGGTTATGGCGCAAACCTGCTTGTCGTCAATCACATCGGCACGTACTTGTCCCATAAAGATTGTATGGGCGCCCATGTTGGTTTTGCTTTGGTGTCTTGCAATGACATTGCCCACAAAATCAGCTGTTATAGGCCCTTCTTTAAATACGTTTGTATGCGTTGTTGCCATGGGTTATCGTTATCCTGTTTTTTGGGTCGTTAAAAAATCATCCTCCGGAAAAAGGGGGGAGCACTGCAATTTCTTCTCCGGTCAATTCAATGGTTTCCGAAACAATTGCCTGATTTTGGGCTATTACAAAGCTCTTTGTTTTTAAAGAGGGGTATTTGTCCAGGAGCAATGCGGTAAAATCACTGATGGTACCCCCTTTTGAGGAAATGACTTCCTCGCCACAACCCGTGACTTCGGTAATCATTCCTAGATATTTAACTGCTATTTCCATTTTGTCCATGTCCTGTTTAGTTTGGCAGGCATATTACGTTTACTGCTTCGCCATATTTAATTTCTTGTTGTTTGTCCGTAAGATATACCAATGCGTTTGCTTTGGAAAAGGTGTTGAGCATGGCCGAACTCTGCCCGTCCAAAATTGTAACGCCTTCATGGGTGAGCAAGGCTTTTAAAAAAGCCGATCGGTCTCCTTTCTTTTGAAAATTTGAAAGTGATGTTGTCTTGATTCTGGGCAGTGAAAAACCTTCGTATCCCGATTGTTTTTCCAAATAGGGCCAAACATAAACGTAAAAACAACTAAGGGCGGCTGCGGGATTGCCCGGTAGGGCAAATACCGAGGTACTGTCCTTTTTGCCAAAAAACAAAGGTTTTCCCGGTTTTTGGCGAATTTTATAAAACACCGGTTCAATATTGAGTTCGTTAAGGGCCTTGCCCACAAAATCGTAATCGCCAACAGAAATCCCCCCTGTTAGGATTACCATGTCCTTTTCTGATATTGCAGTGTTGAGCAATTCTTTGGTGTCCTCATAATTGTCCCGTAATTTCCATATTGCCACATTTTTATATCCTACACTTTGTAAGGCACTGGCCAACATGGTGGCATTGCTTTCGTAAATCTTTCCGCGTGTCAAGGGTTGGGTCGCATCAATAAGTTCATTTCCGGTAGCGATGATGGCAATTGACGGTTTTTCAAAAACCGCTACCTCTGTAATACCCAGACTGGCCAAATAACCAATGGCGGCAGGGGATAATTTTGTCCCTTTTTGTAAGGCTACGCCCCCGGCCTTGACTTGCTCTCCGAGCGGCCTGACATTGGCTCCGGATGTAACAGGAACTGTAAGGGTAATGGTTTTTTCCTGAGCAATAACTTTTTCCTGTACTGCAATGGCATCTGCAGTGTCTGGCACAGGAGCCCCGGTATAGATACGGACAGCCTCTCCCGGTCTTAAGAGGGAATTGGTCCCATCTCCGGCCTTGACCTCATCGATTACATGATATTGGTCCCCCTTGGTCAAGCAAAGGGCATAACCATCCATGGCCGATTGCCTAAATGGGGGCATGTCTATAGGGGAAAGCACGCTGTCTGAAAGAATATGGCCATTGGAATCGTTGAGGGGCATACACTTTGTTCGGCAGGTAGCCGTAGCATTCAAGGTTAGGAGTTCCAAAGCTTTTTCAACAGTAATCATGGTGTTGGGATAAACAGGAAGGTAAAATTACGTTCTATAAAGATTGGACATAACATATATAATTAACACGGCAACAGCGTAGCAATAAATGTAGAAAGCCCTCTTTTTTTATAATATGACTTATGTCACAAATAAGATGTATTGGTCCTATTTAAAAAATTAGAGGAAATTTGGTTGGGCTATTTATCGAGAAGTAGCGTATTGGTAATCCAAAAAGGTTTACTGTAGAGACTTAGCTTTGTTGTATTCTAATCATTTTGCGTTTGCCGCCCTTAGTGGTCATCTGGTCGATCTTGTTTTGGATAAGGTTCCCGTTTAGCGTGATGGTTTCTCCTTTTTGTACCAGTTCACCTACAAACTCTTCTATGGTTTTGTCCTTAAAATCCCTGTGGATTTTTTCTTTGAAAGGTTTAACGGTATCGTGTACCGGACAGGGTTTATCATCCCCACAAGAGGGCAAGCCCAAAAAGCAGAGGTCAAATTTTTCTGGACCATCTATACATTTTACAACATCCCACATGGAATTTTGCAGGTTGTCCTTGCTCAAGAAAAAGCCGCCAGTGGCTCCTTTGGAAGAGGATACCAAATTGTTTCTGGAGAGTTGTTGCAATAATTTGGCCAAAAAGGGTTGTGGAGTTTCAAGTGTTTTGGAAATGCTTTTTACCCCTATTTTTTCATTTTCCCCAGAATGAATGGCTAGATAAATAACGGAGCGAATGGCATATCTGCTCGCATTGGATAACATAAACTATTTTATATCAAAGGTATAGGGTTTTGGGATATGAAACAGGTGTAACGGTGTTTTTAACAGTTCGATGGTGTAGACCAACAATCAAAATATGATTTTTGATATTTGGGCATGTTTTTTTGACCCCATTGGCAAAAAAAGGGTTAAAAAATCGCGATTATAACAACTGTTGACTATATGTGTGCGATGGTGTTGGTCAATGCATGGAAACAATAATGAACTCAGATCGCCTGTTGACATCATGTGCCGCTTCCGAACATTCCTTTGTGTCGTCACAATCATTTAACAAGTGCATTTCTCCATAACCTAAGGTGCTTGCAATTCTAGAGATGTCTATTCCCATAGAGATTAAATAATCCCTTGTGGATAGGGCTCTCTTTTTGGAAAGTGTAAGATTATAGTTGAAACTACCTCTGGCGTCGGTATGTGATTCTATCTTTATGACCATGTTGGGGTATTCCGTCATGAGGGCGACAATCTTATCCAATTCCTTTGCAGCGTCTTCCCGTATTTCTGCCTTGTCTAGGTCAAAATTTATTTTTGGAATCTTAATTTTCAACATACCATCTTCTTTCACGATAAGGTCATTTGTATGTGCATCCAATTCCAATAGAATATCTTTTGTTACGTTTTGTTCGGTCTCTATGGTAAGGATTGATTCGTTCAATTGATACCCTTCCCGGGAAGCCTTTAGTCTGTAGGTTTTCCTGCAAGCCAAGTCCATACTAAACTCGTACTCTCCCGTTGTGCTGGAAAAGGTTTCTGCCAATAGTTGGTTTGCGTCGTCAATCAGGGCGATGTATACATTGCCCAACAGTTCATCGGTAAACTTATTGAGGACTTTGCCCGACAATCTTTGGCCGCACCACCTTTTGGTCCTTTTAAACCTATAGATGTCATCGTCTCCAATGCCACCCGCTCTATTGGAAGAAAAATATCCTTTTTGGGTTTCTTCATCCACCATATAGGCAAAATCATCCATGGAGTTATTCAGGGGTTTGCCCAAATTTTCCGGTTCGGAAAAACCGCCCTCGCTAAATGAACTTTCAAAAATATCGAGTCCGCCAAGGCCCAGATGGCCGTCTGATGAAAAATAGAGTTTGTCATCGGTTACAAAAGGAAACATTTCCCTTCCGCTTGTGTTAATTTTTGGGCCTAAGTTTTTGGGTGGGGAATAGGTCTGGTCTTCATGGACCTCGACCATAAAAATATCGGTCTCTCCGATGGAACCGGGCATGTCGGAAACAAAGTATAAGGTCTTTCCATTGGGGCTCAGGGAAGGTTGTCCCACGGAATAGGCATCACTGTTAAAGGGCACTTCAACAGGATTGGACCACCCTCCTTGTTCCAATGTGCTCCTATATATTTTTAGGTGATTGAACCCTTCTTTGTCCCGTCTTAATCTTTTGTCGGTAAAGTTATTTCTGGTGAAATACATTATGGTGGCCTCCTGGTTAAATGTTGCGGAAGCTTCATGGTACTTGCTGTTGATCGCTTTTGAAAAGGGGAGTGCCTCAACATTAGTGGAGTGCATAGCGGAGGTGTCTACCTCATAAAAATCCAAATAGGGCTGGTTGTTCCATTCATAAACCCTAGTGAGCATGTTCATGGAATCCCTGCTTGAGGAAAAAATAATCTTGTCTTTGTAAAGAGCAGTTCCAAAGTCAGAAAAAGGGGAGTTGAACGAGACTGGGGAAATGGTGAATTGGGATGTCTTCTGCAACAGCCTATCCAGTCCTTCGGCATTGTTCTTGGCATGTGCCACCGTAAAATCGGACGCTTCACCTTTCTTTGTCAGGTACGACATTATTTTTTTTGCCGTACGGTAATCACCAATGCCCTTTAGCGAATGCATGTAGCGAAAGAGATATTCGGGAGACATTTGGTCTGTGTATTGCGAAAACAACACGGCATACCAGTTGGCTGCATTCTCCATGTCTGTGTTGTAAAAATAGGAGTCACCAATTCTTTGCAACAACTCTTGTGAGGTGTTTCCTTTTTTTAAGATGTTCTCATATTGCTTGGCAGCCTTTACATAGGCCAAATTGTAAAAGTTCTTATCCGCCGACAAGTCAAACTCTTGGGCTCTTGTGAACGCTACGGAGAAGATTAGGATTATTATCTGTGCTGCTTTCATCTTTTAGAAAAATCTTGGTGATTTCATCCGTTTTTGAATGGACTTTAGTTCATAACGCAAAAATATCTCATGGGTACCCCCGGTATAGTTTCTCAGATCCGTGGTGGTCCAGTCATGGGCATACCCAATGCTTAGGGCAGGGGAAATCTGCAAGCCCATAAGGGCAGAAATGGCATCGTCCCAGCGGTAAGCTGCGCCTAAGGTTAACACTTCCCTGACCATAAAGTTTGCCGATATGTCTGCTATGATCGGGGATCCCGGAACCCACTTCACAAAAAAGGCGGGTTTGAACATGACATCTACAGACATTTGCCACACCTTACCTCCAATCATGTAATAATGCATCCGTTCTGTGGCCAGTTCTTGGGTTTCGGCATCGTAATGGTTGTCAGAGAAAAAATTTGGGACGGCAAAACCAAAATACCCTTTGGTGTCATGATAGTAAACACCGGCACCAATGGTCTTAAAGAATTCATTTTCTATGTTTTGGAATGTCATGTCTGGATTTTCCATCAATCCTTTTGAAAAATCCACATTAAACAACCTGCCACCGGCCTTTAGACCAAAGGATAACTTGTGGTCCGAATCGCTAAGCCTAACGGTGTATGAAAAATTGGCATCTAAAAAGAATTCATTGGATGGGCCAAGTTGGTCATTCATCACCACAATGCCAAGCCCTACATTTCTTCCCACGGGGCCATCAACCGTCAATACCTGGGTTGTGGGCGCTCCACTTATATTTGACCACTGTGATCTATGCATCCCCAAAATAGAGAGGTGCCCCCTAGATCCCGTATAACCCGGGTTTACAGTAAGTGTATTGTACATATATTGGGTAAACTGTGGATCTTGCTGTGAATGGCCCAAAAAGGGAACTGCGAACAGTAAGATCAAATATTTGGTGTATCTCTTCATTATATTATCTGTTAATGGTATTTATCGGTTTATATACAACCATCCGGTTAGCGGTTCTGATCCATCACCAAGGCTAATGACGTAGAAATAGGTCCCAACAGGCAAGAGTTGGTCCTTCTCAATTGTGGCCCTTCCGTCAGAAACACCGTTCCATTCATTGTTATACCCTTGTTTTTCATAAACCAAGTTACCCCATCGGTTATAGACTTTTAATATGTTATTGGGATATCTTGTGATACAGTCAATCTTGAATGTCTCATTGTTCCCATCTCCATTTGGGGAGAACTCATTATAGAAGACCAAGCAAATGGGGTCTATGGTGATTGAGGAACTATTGTTGGAAACATCAGTGTCGGTTTGATCCAGATTGAGCAATAAGGCTGTGTTTTCGTAGTCAAATACATCCAGTACCTCTACGGTAACGACCAGTGTTTCCGTTGCTCCTGCCGCTACATGGTCAATTTGCCATATTCCAGAGGCCTCATCATAGGTCCCAGCCGTTGTTGTGGTGCCCTTAAACCTATACCCCTCAGCCAAGATGTCTTCTATTTGCAGGTTGGTGGCGTCAAGCTCACCCAAATTGGAGACACTGATGGTGAAGTCAATATCATCCCCTATATTGGGTCTTAGGTTGGAAACGGTTTTGCTGACAGCAATATCCAGATATTGAACCAATTCAATATAGGTGGGATTGTCGTCACCATCTTCTTTAATTCCATTATCCGAAATGTCGGATACCGTTGTGAGACTGGCCGAATCTGAAGCAAATACGAAGGCAGAATTGGTTACTCCCCCAGCATCTATGTCAGACGATGTCACCAGATAGGCTACGGAAACGGTCGTCATTTCATCGGGTTGTAGCAGTTCCGTAACAAAAATGGGGTCGTTTGAAATTAAGGGGTCGTCTATCTCTATTCCCTCCAAGGGAACATTGCCCGTATTCCGGACCTCGAACGAATAGGTGATGATATCACCCACATCGCCCACACCTTGTAACGATGCTGTTTTGATCAACTCAATGGATGGCCCAACAATCTCATCGTCTTCAATCGTGGCCAATGCCTCATTTTGTTCCCCAATCACCAACAGTTCGTCAGTACCTGTCAGGGTAATGATCACGGTTTCTCCATGATATTCGACAATATCATCATCAATGACCACAATAGGAATCGTAACCGATGTGGATCCTGCAGGAATCGTCAGGGTGTTTGGTACGGATTCATAGTCTATCCCTTCTTGTGCCGTCCCCGATATTTCAATCGTCAGTTCAGTATCTACTTGAACTGGCTGGTTCAATGTGATGGTAAAGAGCCCGTCATTGGAAGGTTCTCCAGCATTGTCCGTTGTTTCAATGGTTACTTCAGAAACATCATCATCCAACAGGCTTACGGTGGTTTCATGATCATTGCCTACGGTAACGGTATTGTTGGTGCCGGTAATGGTCACCACCACGGTTTCGGTACCCTCAACAATAGCATCATCGATCACTTCAATGGCAATGGTGGTTGTCGTAGCGCCTGCGGGAATGGTAACGCTGCCTCCCAATTCTTTATAATCCGTTCCTTGGATAGCATTGCCCCCCAATTGATAGGATACCTCGGTGTCTTCTGCTACCGGATTACTGATGCTTATGGTAAAGGAGCCATTGCTTAATGGTTCACGGGCATCTTTGTCTGTAACCACACTTACCGAAGCACCATCGTTATCCAAGATGGCAACGGTAGCTTCCTGGGCTGTGCCCACGGTAACAGCATTGTCTGTACCCGTGATGGTCATCGTTACGGTCTCGGTGCCTTCAACAATGGAATCATCGATCACTTCAATGGCAATGGAGGTTTCCGTAGTTCCTGCGGGAATGGTGACGCTGTCGTCCAATTCTTTATAATCCGTTTCTTCTAGGGCGCTGCCACCCAACACATAGGATACCTTGGTGGCTTCAGCTACCGGATTGCTGATGCTTATGGTAAAGGAGCCATTGCTAGATGGTTCCCTGGCATCTTTGCCTGTAACCACGCTTACCGCTGCCCCATCATTATCCAAGATATTTAGTGAAGCTTTGGGGTTACTGCCCACGGTAACGGCATTGTTGGTTCCGGTGATGGTCATCGTTACGGTTTCGGTACCCTCAACAATGGTGTCATCGATCACTTCAATGGCAATCGTGGTTGTTGTAGCACCAGCGGGAATGGTAATGCTGTCGTCCAATTCTTTATAATCCGTTTTTTCTAGGGCACTGCCACCCAATACGTAGTAAATCTCGGTGTCTTCAGCTACCGGATTGCTCATGTTTATGGTGAACAGACCATTGGTGCCAGGCTCCGCAGCCTCAATACTTGTGATGATGTCCATCTCAGAACGATCATCATCAAGGATGGTCATTGTAGCTTGGCTAGTGCCAACAGTTACTGCATTATTGGTTCCGGTGATGGTCATCGTTACGGTCTCGGTACCCTCAACAATGCTGTCATCGATCACTTGAATATCGATTGTGGCTGTCAGGGATCCAGCAGGAATAGTAACCGTGCCACTTAATGCGGTATAATCCAATCCTTGAGTCGCACTTCCGGCCAATTCATAATAAACCTCGGTGTCTGCAGCGACTAAACTATTGATACTAACGGTAAATACTCCATTCATGCTCGGCTCACCCGCTTCGGTGTTTGTGACAACATTTACAGCCGTTCCATCATCGTCCAGGATGGTTACGGTGGCGGAGCTGTTGGCATTGTCGATTGAAATATCGGCATCACCAGAGGAAACGGTATTGAGGGTAAGGACGAGGGTCTCGTCGCTTTCCAGGATGTTGTTGTCCACGACGTCCACGGATATGCTGGCCTGTGTGTTCCCAGCGGTGATGGTCACCGAACCGGGCAGTGCCACATAGTCTTCACCGCTGGTCGCCGAACCAGATAGGGTATAGGCGATCACGGTATCGGAATCGGAGGGCTGGGACAGGCTCACGGTGAACTGACCGTTGTTATTGGGCTCGGCCGCTGCGGCGTCGTTCGCGGTGACGCCGACGCTGGCACTGTCATCGTCGAGGATGGTGACGGTGGCGGAGCTGTTGGCATTGTCGATTGAAATATCGGCATCACCAGAGGAAACGGTATTGAGGGTAAGGACGAGGGTCTCGTCGCTTTCCAGGATGTTGTTGTCCACGACGTCCACGGATATGCTGGCCTGTGTGTTGCCTGCTGTGATGGTCACCGAACCGGGCAGTGCCACATAGTCTTCGCCACTGGTCGCCGAACCAGATAGGGTATAGGCGATCACGGTATCGGAATCGGAGGCCTGGGACAGGCTCACGGTGAACTGACCGTTGTTATTGGGTTCGGCCGCTGCGGCGTCGTTCGCGGTGACGCCGACGCTGGCACTGTCATCGTCGAGGATGGTGACGGTGGCGGAGCTGTTGGCATTGTCGATTGAAATATCGGCATCACCAGAGGAAACGGCATTGAGGGTAAGGACGAGTGTCTCGTCGCTTTCCAGGATGTTGTTGTCCACGACGTCCACGGATATGCTGGCCTGTGTGTTCCCAGCGGTGATGGTCACCGAACCGGGCAGTGCCACATAGTCTTCACCGCTGGTCGCCGAACCTGATAGGGTATAGGCGATCACGGTATTTGTTGAAGAAGCTAGGCCTATGCTCACGGTGAACTGACCGTTGTTATTGGGTTCGGCCGCTGCGGGGTCGTTCGCGGTGACGCCGACGCTGGCACTGTCATCGTCCAGGATGGTGACGGTGACGGAGCTGTTGGCATTGTCGATTGAAATATCGGCATCACCAGAGGAAACGGTATCGAGGGTAAGGACGAGTGTCTCGTCGCTTTCCAGGATGTTGTTGTCCACGACGTTTACGGAGATGCTGGCCTGTGTGTTCCCAGCGGTGATGGTCACCGAACCGGGCAGTGCCACATAGTCTTCACCGCTGGTCGCCGAACCAGATAGGGTATAGGTGATCACGGTATCGGAATCGGAGGCCTGGGACAGGCTCACGGTGAACTGACCGTTGTTATTGGGCTCGGCCGCTGCAGGGTCGTTCGCCGTGACGTAGACGCTGGCACTGTCATCGTCCAGGATGGTGACGGTGGCGGAGCTGTTGGCATTGTCGATTGAAATATCGGCATCACCAGAGGAAACGGCATTGAGGGTAAGGACGAGTGTCTCGTCACTTTCCAGGATGTTGTTGTCCACGACATCGACGGAGATGCTGGCCTGTGTGTTGCCAGCGGTGATGGTCACGGAACCGGGCAGTGCCACATAGTCTTCACCACTGGTCGCTGTTCCGGATAGGGTATAGGCGATCACGGTATCGGAATCGGAGGCCTGGGACAGGCTCACGGAGAACTGACCGTTGTTATTGGGTTCGGCCGCTGCGGGGTCGTTCGCGGTGACGCCGACGCTGGCACTGTCATCGTCGAGGATGGTGACGGTGGCGGAGCTGTTGGCATTGTCGATTGAAATATCGGCATCACCAGAGGAAACGGTATTGAGGGTAAGGACGAGGTTCTCGTCGCTTTCCAGGATGTTGTTGTCCACGACGTTTACGGAGATGCTGGCCTGTGTGTTGCCAGCGGTGATGGTCACCGAACCGGGCAGTGCCACATAGTCTTCACCACTGGTCGCCGAACCAGATAGGGTATAGGCGATCACGGTATCGGAATCGGAGGGCTGGGACAGGCTCACGGTGAACAGACCGTTGTTATTGGGCTCGGCCGCTGCGGCGTCGTTCGCGGTGACGCCGACGCTGGCACTGTCATCGTCCAGAATGGTGACGGTGGCGGAGCTGTTGGCATTGTCGATTGAAATATCGGCATCACCAGAGGAAACGGCATTGAGGGTAAGGACGAGGTTCTCGTCGCTTTCCAGGATGTTGTTGTCCACGACGTCCACGGATATGCTGGCCTGTGTGTTGCCTGCTGTGATGGTCACCGAACCGGGCAGTGCCACATAGTCTTCACCACTGGTCGCCGAACCAGATAGGGTATAGGCGATCACGGTATCGGAATCGGAGGCCTGGGACAGGCTCACGGTGAACTGACCGTTGTTATTGGGCTCGGCCGCTGCGGCGTCGTTCGCGGTGACGCCGACGCTGGCACCATCATCGTCCAGGATGGTGACGGTGGCGGAGCTGTTGGCATTGTCGATTGAAATATCGGCATCACCAGAGGAAACGGTATTGAGGGTAAGGACGAGTGTCTCGTCGCTTTCCAGGATGTTGTTGTCCACGACGTTTACGGAGATGCTGGCCTGTGTGTTGCCTGCTGTGATGGTCACCGAACCGGGCAGTGCCACATAGTCTTCACCACTGGTCGCTGTTCCGGATAGGGTATAGGCGATCACGGTATCGGAATCGGAGGGCTGGGACAGGCTCACGGTGAACTGACCGTTGTTATTGGGCTCGGCCGCTGCGGCGTCGTTCGCGGTGACGCCGACGCTGGCACTGTCATCGTCGAGGATGGTGACGGTGGCGGAGCTGTTGGCATTGTCGATTGAAATATCGGCATCACCAGAGGAAACGGTATTGAGGGTGAGGACGAGTGTCTCGTCGCTTTCCAGGATGTTGTTGTCCACGACGTCCACGGATATGCTGGCCTGTGTGTTGCCTGCTGTGATGGTCACCGAACCGGGCAGTGCCACATAGTCTTCACCACTGGTCGCCGAACCAGATAGGGTATAGGCGATCACGGTATCGGAATCGGAGGCCTGGGACAGGCTCACGGAGAACTGACCGTTGTTATTGGGTTCGGCCGCTGCGGGGTCGTTCGCGGTGACGCCGACGCTGGCACTGTCATCGTCGAGGATGGTGACGGTGGCGGAGCTGTTGGCATTGTCGATTGAAATATCGGCATCACCAGAGGAAACGGTATTGAGGGTAAGGACGAGGGTCTCGTCGCTTTCCAGGATGTTGTTGTCCACGACGTCCACGGAGATGCTGGCCTGTGTGTTGCCTGCTGTGATGGTCACCGAACCGGGCAGTGCCACATAGTCTTCGCCACTGGTCGCCGAACCAGATAGGGTATAGGCGATCACGGTATCGGAATCGGAGGCCTGGGACAGGCTCACGGTGAAGTGACCGTTGTTATTGGGTTCGGCCGCTGCGGCGTCGTTCGCGGTGACGCCGACGCTGGCACTGTCATCGTCGAGGATGGTGACGGTGGCGGAGCTGTTGGCATTGTCGATTGAAATATCGGCATCACCAGAGGAAACGGCATTGAGGGTAAGGACGAGTGTCTCGTCGCTTTCCAGGATGTTGTTGTCCACGACGTCCACGGATATGCTGGCCTGTGTGTTCCCAGCGGTGATGGTCACCGAACCGGGCAGTGCCACATAGTCCCCACCGCTGGTCGCTGTTCCGGATAGGGTATAGGCAATCACGGTATTTGTTGAAGAAGCTAGGCCTATGCTCACGGTGAACTGACCGTTGTTATTTGGTTCGGAAGCCGTAGCATCATTGGCCGTTACACTTGCCAATGTACTGTCATTGTCGGTAATGGTTCCCAAACCGCTTGCATCGGTAAACGTAATATTCCTACTGCCAAAGTCATTTTCTGAAAGTTCAACACTGAATGTTTCGGTAGGTTCCAGTAGATTATCCCCATTTGCAGTGATGGTTATAGTCTGGGTTTCCCCAGTTGTCCCACTGAAAGTAAGGAAGCCTGAATTGGAAGCATAATCAATGTTTTCCATGGCATCTATCTGGGAAGTAGCAAAATTTACCGTAAAGGCTCCATCGGTACTTTGTCCATTGTGTGTCACTGTGAATATGTAATCTCTGGTAGCCCCTTCATCCACTTCAACATGGATGATGTCATCAATGGATAAGGTCGCAGAATCATTATCGTTTATGGTTCCTATAGCTTTGGTACTAGTGCCACTTCCTTCCAAAATGACATTCTGGGCATTGGCAACCAAAGAATTTAGTATACCTTCAAGGGTCTCCGTTGGTTCTACAATGCCATCATTGGAAATGGTGATGGATACATGCTGTGAATTACTATTTGTATTCCCAAAGGCTAAGGTTGTTGTAGAGGCGGTATAATCAGCCCCTGCGTTAGCCGATACATCAGCCGTGGTAAAATCAACAGCTATGGCTTCTTGAATGGAAGCATCTGAGGTTATTGTGAAATTGGCAGTTCCTGCACCTTCGTTAACCGTAAAGCCAGCCACGGAAATTGTCGCTTGGTCATCGTCGTCAATGATTCCGGTTGCCGTTGCCGTACCTATGGACACCTGTTGCCCATTGGCATTTACCAAGGCAATCGTGGCCGTAAAGGACTCTTGGGGCTCCACTACTACATCTCCCAATACCTCCACAGGGATGGTGATGGACAATGTCTCTGAGGGGATGGTATATTCAACAACTGACTGGGCGGTAATGTCTGTTGCTCCAGCCGTTCCATAGGTTGTTGTAAAAGCAATGACCACTGGTTCTTGTGTTAAATGGTCAAGCGATGCCACAAAATTATGGGTGGCATTGGCATTGGTTTCGTTGACGGTAAATCCGGTCAATGTAATGGTGTTCAAGGGATCGTCATCAACAATGGTTCCCAATCCTTGGTTATCGTCAATAGATGCTGTTCCTGTAGCCGTTATGTTGCTTAAATCAACAGTATAGTATTCGCTTACAGGTTCATTGATGTTATTGTCAATGATGGGAACGGTAATGGTCTGTGTTGTTCCGGAAACTGAACCCGCCACGAATGTTATGGTACCTGTTGTAGTGGTATAATCCGATGGATTCGTTGCCGGATTGGAGGCACTGCCATCATTGGTGGTGAAATCAACGGTCAACGGATCTTGGATGTTTCCAGATAAGGTAACGGTAAATTCGGCCACGCCACTGAGAATGTCCTCATTAACGCTAACGTCATCGATTACAATACCAGCAGCTTCGTTATCGGTAATGGTTGCCGTGGCTGTCGCCGTTGTAATGGAAACAGCTTGATTGTTTGCCACCAAATTGCTCAGTGTTCCCAGCAAGGTTTCCGATGGTTCAACCAAGTCATCATTGGTAATGGGTATTGAAATGGTTTGCACCAAGGCATTTGAGGCCCCAAAGTTGAGGGTCTGTGTTCCTGAAGCCGTATAGTCCGAACCAGCTATCGCTGAAATATCGGAAGTGGCAAAATCAACGGTGAATGCATTTTGTACATTCCTATCCAAGGTTACAGTAAAGTTTGCTGTACCAGCCGCCTCATTTACGGTAAATCCAGTAACTGAAAGTCCGGCCAGATCATTGTCATTGATGGTTGCACTGGCCGAAGCCGTACCCAGGGAAACTTGCTGTGCATTGGCATTTGTCAAGGTAATTGCTCCAGTAAACGTTTCCTCAGGCTCGGTGATTGCATCGCCCAGAATGGCCACGGGGATGTTTACGCTCGTTGTTCCCGCCAGAAGGGTAACCGAGGTATTGCTCTGAGCGGTATAATCTGAGGCATCCAAGGCGGTGCCATCCGTTGTGGAAAAGTTCAATACAATATCGTGTTGGGCCGCTATATTGGTGCTTGCCACAAAGTTCTGCGTTTGGGGAGCTTCTGTTTCCGGGACTGTAAATCCAGATAGGTTTACGACCAGGGCATCATTGTCCGTAATGGTCGCCGTAGCAGCCGCTGTTGTGACCGATACCGTTTGCCCGTTAGCATTGCTTAAGGCCATGGTTCCTGTAAAGGTTTCCGTGGGCTCTGCGATAAGGTCGCCCAGAATGCTTATCGGAAGATTTAAAGTGGTGCTTCCTGCCGGTAAGGTATACGATTGAGCGGTTTGTGCGGTATAGTCATTACCCGCCGTAGTCTCAACATCTGATGTGGTCAACGTTAGGGCAATATCTTCTTGGGCAGCAATATTGGAAGTGACCACAAAATTTTGGGTTTGTGTGGCTTCCGTTTCCGCTATCGTAAATCCTGAAATGTCCAAGGTGAGTGCATCATTGTCGGTGATGGTGCCCAGACCTTGGTTGTCGGCAATGCTGACACCCGTTTGTCCGTTGACATTCAAATTGCCCAGATTTATATAATAGGTTTCCGTAGGTTCGGCAATGGTATTGTCGATAATGGAAACCGTGATGGTTTGTGAACTGTTATGGGCACCCCCAAACGAGAGTCCCGTTGTGTTGATGGCCGTATAATCTGATGGAGATATTGCCGTGTTGTTGGCCGTGGCATAATCTAGGGTAAAATCGTTTTGGACATTGCCCGTAAGGGTCACCGTGAAAGTTGCGCTTCCAGCGCTTTCATCAACCTCAATATCATCAATGGCAATCGTGGCGGTGTCATTATCGGTAATGGTGCCGGTAGCTTGTGCCGAGGGGCCACCTCCTTGGAAAACAATGTTTTGGTTGGTCGGATCCACTAAATTACCAATGGTTCCCACCAAATTCTCGGAAGGCTCCACAAAGCTATCTTCCAAAATGGGGATGGAGACCGTCTGTGAAAGCAGATTAGCCCCTCCAAATGTGAGTGTCGTACTTGTGGCTGTATAATCCGAAGCGTTTACCGCAGAACCATCCGAGGTAGCAAAATCCACAGTAAATGCTGTTTGTACGGCCTTGTTCAGGCTAATGGTGAAGTTTGCCGTTCCAGCATTTTCATCCGCCGTAAAACCGGTGATGGAGAGTACGGCTTCATCATCATTGGTGATGGTGCCAATGGCTGAATCATCGGTAAATGTGATGGCCGATGCTGGGGCGGAAACGGGTGTAATATTGGATAGGTTCACCACAAAGGTTTCATCCAACTCTACAGTTTCATCACCGTTGATGGTCACATCAATGGTTTCTTGTTCATTGGCCGTTCCAGTAAACGTGAGCGTTCCCGAACTTGCCAAATAATCGCCGTTGGCAATCGTGGCTGTTTGGTCAACAGTGGTATAATCCACGGTCAAGCCATCTTCCACGGCCATACTCAAGGCTACGGTAAAGGAAAGTGTGGAGGTGCCGGAATCTCCCTCGATAAGGGAAGCATCGGCTATGGACAAGGAGGCATTGTCATCATTGGTGATGGTGCCAATTCCAGTTTTGGCCGATTGATCTATGGTGATATTCCGATTAGAGACTACTACGGAGTTGAGTACCACATTAAAGGTTTCATTGGTCTCTACGGCGGTATCGCCATTCACTGTAATGGTTATCGGTTGTGTTTCTCCGATAGCTCCCGTAACAAAATTGACGGTACCCCCATTGCCCGTAAAATCAGACGGGGCTTTTGCGGTTCCGTTGGAGGTATAGAAGGTTACGCCGTATCCTCCAATGACTTCGGCAC
The DNA here is from genome assembly GCA_965230555.1 of Croceivirga sp. Classification (GTDB taxonomy): domain Bacteria; phylum Bacteroidota; class Bacteroidia; order Flavobacteriales; family Flavobacteriaceae; genus Croceivirga. The sequence goes on along the minus strand of OZ246014.1, from coordinate 3,699,481 downwards.
CGGAATGGGTGATGGTAAAGACAAAATTTGTGGTTCCTGCATCGCCCTCATTGGCCGTTACACTATCAATGGAAAGTGTAGCCGAGTCATTATCGGTGTTGTTGACCGTTACATCATCTGGATCTAAGACATCATAAGCGGCATCTGTGGTCAAGGTGGTGTTTACCGTGTTTAGAATGGTATAGGTTGTCATTCCATCAACGACAATGTCATCAACCCCGGTAACCGTTATTGTTTGTGGCACATTCCAATCCGAAGCTGTGAATGTTAAGGACGATTTGTCAACGGTTCCCTCAGAGGTGTCGTTGCTGGCAATGTCCAGCACTACCACAAAATCTTCGGTATCCGTAGCAGGTTTGCTGGTCAATACAATAGTGAAGGTGTCCGTTGCCCCTGCCTCTGTTGTGGTCAAGGACGTTGGGGTTACTGTAAATCCTGCGCTATCGTTTTCCTCGTTCACTATGCTAACATCATTAACGACCATGGAACTGTACTTGGAATCTGATGAGGAAGCGTTGCTGGTGACGATGTTGAAGGAGACATCCCCATCAACAATGTCATCATTTTTTCCAGTAACGGTGATTGTTTGGGGCGTATCCCAATCAGCGGCTGTAAAAGTGACCGTGGCTGGACTGTATGTATCTGCCTCAGTGGTGTCGTCACTGGATAGGGTAATGGTTACATCGGCCAAAGGCTCTGTATCCAAAACCAGCGTAAATGTTGCTGTGCCGCCATTTTCAGAAGTTGGTCCACTAACCGGAGAAACTGTTACGCCTGCGGTATCATTGTCCAAATTGGTGGCACTGACATCTGCAGGATTTACATTGAAATATCCAGAAAGCTCGTCTGTTAGGACTTTGTCTGTGGTTAATACAATGGTGTATGGAATATCGTCATCGTCAACATCATCATTGACGCCGGTTACCGTTACTGTTTGTGCAACGTTCCAATTGGTTCCATCAAAGGTCAAGGAGCTTTTGTCAACCGTACCTTCGGTAGTATCATCGCTGACCACATTGAATACCACGTTGCCGGTAGGGGCAAAAGGAAGAACCACATCAAAAGTGGCCGAGGTCAAATCTTCTGAGGTCTGGATGGTGGTTGGGGTTACGCTAACCGTATTTTCAGGGAGGGCGTTTACCGTAACGGTAAAACTACAGGTTTCGGAATTTCCGGCGGCATCGTGGGCCACATAAGTTACGGTGGTCGTTCCTAGATTGAATGTTTCACTACTCAACTCATTTATCCCTGATGTCTGTGCAGCTATGGTGGTTGCCCCGGACAGTTCGTAGGTAAGCATTGTTACCGAACAATTATCGTTATAGGTGGGCGCAGCAATACTGGATATGACCACAGATGGATTGCCCGCATTGGCCACATCTTGCGTTATCTTGGCTGGACAGGAAATGGTGGGCTTTTGTGTATCCGTCACCACAACATCAAATGTTACCGTTCCAGAATTTACCGGAGCCGAATGATCGGCAACGGACCAAGTCACTGTTGTAGTTCCCAATTCAAATATTTGACCGTTCAGGGTGGTGTTGGCCCCTGTAACTGTGGTTGTGGCACCACTCAATACATATGATATTGTGGGTGCGGCGTCACAATTGTCCGTTGGGTTCCATAGATTATCGGTATGGGTATAGGTGCAGGCATTATTGTCAACCACTTCATTTCTATTGGAAAGATTGTCCAAGGTGGGTGCTTGGGTATCATCCACTGTTACCGTGGTTGAGCAGGTATGGGTCAATCCTGCCTCGTCTGTAACCCTTAGGTAGGCAGTGTTTGCTCCAATATCAGTACAATTAAAAACGATGGAAGGACTGTAGGTAATTCCGTCTTTTGAGATTTCATAGGTGGCAATAGATCCGCAATTATCGGTGGAACTGTTGTCAATGTTTGATGGTAACACCGTTACTTCCCCATTTCTTTCCAAGTGTGCGGTAAACGTTTTACAAATGGCATTTGGGTTTTCATTATCGGTTACGGTAAGGGTATAGGTACAGGTTTCGGAATTTCCTGCGGCATCCTCAGCGGTCCAGGTAATGTTTGTGACTCCTTTGTTGAATACCACACCGTTTAGGTCGGTTCCGGTTCCGGTAGTATCCCCGGACAATGTATAGGACAACGAAGTAACTGCGCAGTTATCCGTGGCCGTGGCATTCCAATTGGTATCGCCATGGGTATAGGTACAGGAGCCCGCATCGGTATTGGCGGTTTGGTTGGATGAGCAAAGTGTAAAGATTGGCTTAGCGGTATCCACTATGGTTACAGTGGCGATACAACTGGCTTTATTGCCGTTGTTGTCAGTAACGGTCAAGGTTACTGGATTGGGTCCGATATTACTGCAATCAAAGGCTGTTTTACTGGCAGACAGGGAGGCTATCCCGCAGGCATCATTGGAGCCGTTATCAATATCATTCCCCGTTATGGTAGCATTTCCTGACGCATCCAATGCGATAGTGATATCTTGGCAAAGGGCTGTTGGGGCGGTAGTGTCTTGCACGGTTACCGTTGTGGAACACGTATCTGTGTTGCCCGCAACATCGGTTATGGTCAAGGTTACATTCACAGGGGTTCCAATAGATGAACAGTTAAAGACATTTGGAACGACCGACTTCTCCAAGGTAGCACAATTGTCCGATGACCCTGTTGCTATGTTGTCAATATCGGTAGGGGATAGGGTATAGGTTCCAGAAGCATCCAATTGAATGGTGATTGGGGTGCAACTGGCTGTCGGGGCAATGGCGTCTGCAACGGTGACTGTGGCCTCACAGGTGGCAACATTGTTGTTGGTGTCGGTAACCGTTAAGGTCACGGTGTTGGGACCATAGTCCGCGCAGGTGAAATTGGTTTTGCTGGCCACGATGCTCTGTATGCCACAATTATCGTTTGAGCCATTATCAATATCGTTGGCCGTTATGGAAGCATTTCCAGAGGCATTGAGTTGAATGGTGATGTCTTGGCAAATGGCATTGGGCAACTGCGCATCATTTACAGTAACATTAAAGGAACATTGCGTGCTGTTGTTGGCCCCATCAATGACTGTCCAGGTTACCGTGGTTGTCCCGCTATTGAATACAACACCATCCAAACTGGTATTGGCAGGGGCATCTGCAAGGGTGGTTGCCCCAGATAGGGCATAGGTTGCACTGGATAAGGTAGTAGTACAGGTGTCGGAGGTGTTCGGGTTCCAAGCGGTTCCAGAATGTGTATAGGTACACTGGCCCGTATCCGTTGTCAGTGTTTTATCCGTTTCGCATGTAATCACTGGAGGTGTAACATCTTCAACGGTTACCAATGCGGTACAAGAGGCTTGATTGTTGTTTACATCTGTGACCGTAAGGGTTACCGTATTTGTTGCAGGATTGGCCCCAATGTTGGTACAATCAAAGGTTGTTTTATCAAGGGACATGGTCAGGATACCACAGGCATCACTTGAACCATTATTAATATCGGCTGGTGTAATCGTGGCATTGCCAGAGGCGTCCAATGCAAGGGTAATGTTCTGGCAGACCACTGTTGGGGCCGTGGTATCCTCAACGGTGACAATGGCCGTACAGGTACTGGAGTTTCCTGCAGGATCGGTCACGGTTAAGGTTACTTCGTTGGCTCCTACATTGGCACAGGTAAAGCTATTGGGAGTGGCTGTCCTGACCAGGGTACTCAAACAGTTGTCGTATGATCCATTGTCAATATCCAATCCGCTTATTGTGGCATTGCCTGTGGCGTCCAAGGCTATGGAGATATTTTTGCAGACCGCAACAGGTGTTACATCATCCAAAATGGTGACCGTTGTGTCACAGGTGGCCGAATTTCCATTAATGTCCGTCACGGTCAGCGTCACGGTATTGGCTCCGGTATTGGTGCAGTCAAACGAGGTCTGGCTCGCAGCGATACTCGCAATCCCACAGCTATCGGACGATCCGTTATTGATGTCATCTGCGGTAATTGTGGCTTCGCCAAAGGCATCCAAATAAATTGAAACAGGTTTGCAAAGTGCTGTTGGCGGGGTTACATCTTGTACGGTTATCGTAGTGGAGCATGATGCAATGTTGCCGTGATTGTCAGTGATGGTCAATGTTACGGTATTGTTCCCAACATCCACACAGTCAAACGAACTTGGAGTGACCTCCCTACTTAAGATTCCTCCCGGATCAGATGACCCCAAGGCCAATGCGTCAATATCGGAGGCAGTTAGCGTATAGTTTCCGGTAGCATCCAACTGAACGGTAATTGGATTGCAGGCCACTGTTGGGACTTCATTGTCTTCAATGATGACCTTATAGGTTCCGGTGTTTTTATTACCATAAATATCCGTTGCTTCCCACAAAACGGTATTTGTGCCAATGTTAAATGATGCTCCAATAATGCTGGTTGCCGTATCTGTCCCCACAATTGGACCACCATTTATTTGATAGGTTATGGTCTGTAGGGTACAGTTATCGCTAATGGCTATGTTCCAAGAATCATCGGCAGGACTTTTGGCTGTGTAGGTTGCCAGCCCTGTGTCAGCGTTTCTGGTCTGGGTCGGAACCGGAATAACCGTAGGTTTTTCCGTGTCAGAAATGGTGAATTGTGTAGTACAGGTGGCACTTATGTTGTTGCTGGGGTCGTATAACCTCCATAGTACCGTACTGGTACCTACGGGAATCTGTGCCCCTACCAATGTGGTGTTTATATTGGTTCCAACTTCGGGTGCTCCGTCAATGGAATAGGTTAATTTGGATACCCCTGCATTGTCATCAAAATCAAAGGGGTCAAATTCCGAGCTGGTCACCAAGTAATGGCATTCCCCTATTTCGGCATTTCTTGCGGCGGTGGTATTTGGACAACTGTTAATTACGGGACTCTCAATATCCGTAACAACAATTACTAGGGTACACGAAGAACTGTTGCCACTTTCGTCCGTTGCGGTCCAAATCACTGGGGTGCTTCCAATTGGGAAGGTCTCGCCGGATAGGGAACTTGAATTGTTGTAATCATTTTGGGCGGTAACGGCACAATTGTCCGTAAAGCTGATGGGGTCAAACTCGGCGTTTAGGGTGGTGTAAAAGGCCTTCCCGGTATCGGTGTTTCTGTTGAATTGGTTGCCTACATCCCCACTGGCACAAGTGATGGTGGGATTTGTAATGTCATTGACCGTAACATCAAACTTGTACGAGAAGGTGTTTCCAGTTTCATCCACGACCATATAGGTCACTTCAGTTGCGCCCACAGGAAATTGATATCCAGGTACAGCTACAGAGGGAGAGACCGTTACCACCAAATTTGCTTTGGCCGTAACATTGTCTACAAAGGCAGGGGGTGTATAATTTACCACGGCAGCACATCCCGCACCAGCATTAATGGTGATGTTTGAAGGGGCGGTTTCCAATCTTGGGGGTTCGCTATCAACAATATAGGCGAAGAAGTTGGCGCTTCCTATATTTCCACTATCATCGGTTGCCTGCCATGTTATTGAGTTTTCCCCTAATTGAAGTTGTAGGCCATCCAAGGTGGCCGCGCCAAACTCGTTGGCTATTTTGGTCACGATCCCACAATTGTCTGTAGCGGTCACATCATCAAACTCCCCATTTTTAACCGTATAGTAATTTTGGTTCAGATCGGTGCTGCGCGTTTGGTTTCCGGGAACCACTACAATTGGGGCTTCAGTATCATTTATGGTCAAGATAAAGGAACAGGAAGCCGATTGTCCATTGGAATCGGTCGCGGTCCAGGTTACCTCAATGTTGCCGGTACTGGTATCCCTGGGAATATTTATTCCGGAAAGGGTGTTGAAACCCGTTACCTCAAGCGAGGTGTTGGGGTCAATATAACTCCAGCTAAGGTTGGGGGTGGCACAATTATCGTCAAACCCAACGGGGTCAAACTCGTTCCCCAGCACCTTATAGGTACAGGTGCCTGAATTGGCATCCCTAACCTGGTTGGCAATGCATGAAATGGTTGGGAGCGGATCGCTAACCACCACATCAAACGAACAAGTGTTTACATTGCCATTTTTATCGGTTGCCGTATAGGTAACGGTGGTCGTACCTACATTAAATAAATTTCCGGGAGAATGTGTAGCGGTAAAGGATTGCATTCCTGCACAATCATCCGTTGCCACCAAAGCAGGCCATGAAACCGCTACTTTACAGTCATTGCCTTCGGCCACAGCCGTTAGATTGGTCGTGGGGCAATTTGTAATGATGGGCGCCTCATTGTCATATACCGTAACTTGTTGGTTGTGGAACGATGTGTTACCGGCCTCATCGGTCATTTCCCATCGCACATTAGTCGTTCCCAAGATAAAGGTAGCCGGGGCATCGTTGCTTATGGTGATGTTTCCGCTGGCGGAACAATTATCGGTGGCTGTTGGTGGGGTCAAGGTAAAGGTCTTGGTGCAGGTTCCTGGGTCAACGTTTACGGTGATATCCCCAAAAGGAGTATCCATGACCGGAGCTGTATGATCCTCTACGGTAAAGGTGAAACTACAAGAGTTTGTATATTCTGTTCCTCCAATGGTCTGCGTTGCAGTCCAGGTTATTATATTGGTGCCCAGTGGAATAGTGGCTCCGGCCAAAGATGTGCTGGAAGGGGCTCCGGCTAGATTGTGGGTCATTGTCCGGTTATCACCCGATATTGAGACAAAAGTGGCATCGTATGTGGTCACATCAATCGGGATGGTATAGCTGCAACCGTTACTCACTGATGCTTGTGTGGTGTTGCTTGGGCAATCAATGATCGGTTCAAAAGAATCTACCACCACCACGTCAACATTACAGGTTGCGGTGTTGGGTGTGCCCGGATTCCCATCTTCGGCTGTCCAAGTAATGGTGTGGTTGCCAATGGCCAATCGATGTCCATTAACGTATCTCGAATTTGTTAGGTTGTTGGTATAGGATTGCACATAACAGTTATCTGAAACAGCAGGGGTGAATTCATCACCCTTTATAGCGTAATATTCAACATAGGGATGTGTGTACTCTCGATAATACGTTGTGGTCGGACAGGTAATCACCGGAGCAATATCATCCGTTACCGTTACCGTTTGCGTATGGGACACCGTATTGCCACGGGTATCCTGTGCAGTCCAGTAAATGTTGTTGACTCCCAAATCAAATGAAGTGGCATTTGAAGATTTCCAGTATGTTATGGCTTCCGGGGCATCACAATTGTCCGTGGCAGTAGGTGTGCCAACGGCCACAGCGGTAGCAATGCAACTGCCAGCATCCACGGCGACCGTAATGTCTGTAGGCCAAGTTATATTGGGGGATTGATTGTCGTACACATGCACATTGTAGGTACAACATACATTGGAGTCGGCACCATTGGTGATGGTCCAACTCACGGTTGTGGTTCCTTTGTTAAGGGCTACATTGGCCAATGATGTGGTTCCGGAACCTGTTGTTGCCCCTGTTAATTCATAGGAGAGGGTTGAGCCAGAAGTTGTTGAGGTAATATCCAACTCGGTTCCCTGAATGGTGTAGGTGCAAACATCTAGGTCGGTTGACCTGGATTGGTATCCACGGCATGTTACCGATGGGGGATCATCACTGTTGATCGTGATGGTTGAGGTACAGGTGGACTGATTGCCACTGCCATCCGCTAAGGTCCACATAACTTGCGTTACCCCCAACGGAAATTGTTCCCCGGCTAAGGTGTTGGAATTGTTAAAGTCATTGGTTACGGTCACTGATGAGCAATCATGGATATTTTGTGGATTGAACTCATGGTCAAAAACCGTATAGTATGCCAGGCCATCATCTACTTGTCTACAGATGGAAGGATGGCAGGTGAACGTTGGAGCATTGTTGTCGTTGACCGTTACCGTTTGGGTTGCGGAGGAGCGGTTTCCATGAATATCATCCACATACCATGTAACCGTAGTGGTCCCGATGGGATAGGTGGTGTTCCATTGGTTGTTCCAGGTAGTGTAAACGCCACAATTGTCAGAAGTTATGGGGGTTCCTAAATTGACATTGGTGGCATGGCAGCCAGCATTGGCATTGATGATGATGTCATTGGGAGCTGTAATGGATGGCGCTTCATTATCGGATACATAAACATATAACGTACAGCTAGAGGTATATTCCGTTCCATCAATGGTGTGGGCAGCAGTCCAGGTGACCAAGGTGTTTCCTTCGGGGAAAACTGTTCCAGCCAGTGAAGCGGCATTGTTGAAATTGTTTAGGAATGTAACGCCTGCGGTCGTTGAGGAAGGGTCAAATTCCGTTCCTTGGACGGTGTAGGAACATACCCCAGAATCGGTATTTACGAATCGATTGTTGCCACAGTCAATTTCAGGATATAAATCGGATACAACATTGACGGTAATGCTACAGGTCTCTACGTTTGTGTTAACATCCGTTACCGTCCACGTAATGGTATTGGCACCTTCATTTAGTTGGACTCCGTTGACAGAAGAGATTCCAGAGGCTGTTGTTGCCCCGGAAATACTGTATTCAATAGAGGATACTCCACAATTGTCACTGGTATAAGGATTGAACTCACCTGACCTTATGGTGTAATATTCTTTGCCAACATCATACACCCTGGTTACAGGGCCTGATGCACAGGAAACAACGGGTTTTACATCATCAACTATGGTAAGTTCCAATGTTTTTACGGTGGCATTGCCGTAATTATCCGCCACGCTCCAAGAAATTGTAGTGGTGCCCAATGGAAAAGTTTCATGAGCTAGGGAACGGTAGTTGTTATGGTTGTTGAGCATGGCAAAATTGGCGGAGGTACAATTATCGGTGATGGATTGGGGGTCCAATTCATTCCCTAAAACGGTGTAATAACAATTTGTGGCATCTGCCGATTTGGTGATGGCAATGGTTGTGCTGGAATCGCCTGCCAAAGTATAATCGGGGGCGGTGGTGTCCACAACTTCAACCTGGTATTCCATGGTGGCCACATTGCCCCCGGCATCAGTGACGGTCCATACCACCACGGTGATGCCAACCGGGAAACTGAACCCGTTCAAGGTTGAGGTGCCACTCTGGTTGTTGGTCAGCGTATACGCAGGACAATTGTCGCTAACTGTCACAGGGTCAAATTCCGTTCCTGTGGCCACATAGGCACAACTGCCTGCCGGGGCATTTCTTGTCTGATTGGACACTAAGGAAATGGTCGGTTTTTCAGAATCAACGACCGCAATGTTAAAATTACAGGAGGCGGAGTTACCGTTGGTATCGGTTACGGTCCATACCACCTCATGGGAGCCTACGGCCAAAACCGTGTTTGCCAGTGAGGTCGCCACACCGCCAGTAACGTTGTCCAAAGTGTAGGAAATGGTCAAATCTGCGGTATTATCGCAGTTATCCACTAAGTTTTTAGGGTCAAATTCGTTACCCACTATGGTGTAGGTACAGCCATTGGTTGGAATGTTCCGAATCTCATTGCCATAACATTCAAAAGAAGGGGCTTGATTGTCCGATACCGAGATTGAGAACGGGGTACTTACCACGGTATTTCCATTGACATCGGAAACCGTCCATACAATGGAGTAGGGATAGGTGTCGTCCGGGGGCAATTGTAGCCCCGCTAAGGTGTTGCTTCCGGTAAATTGGGTGATGCCGTTTTTGGTGATTTCATAAGTTGGACTTTGCAGTTCACAATTGTCCGAAAGGTTTCTCAGGTCAAAGAATGTATCTGAAATGGTGTAAAAGCATTCCCCTGGATCGGTATTTCTGCTGTAATTGCTGTTCAATTGGGTGAATGTGGGGTCTTGGGTATCGGTAACCGTCACATAAACTGTACAAGTAGAGCTGTTGTTGGATTGATCTTTGGCGGTCCAGGTAATGATGTGTGTTCCTACCGGCAATTCCTTTCCTTCCAAAGAGGTGGAGCCATCAAATGAATTGGTGGCATCGGTATAGGCGCAACCATCGGAAGTGGTGGGGTCAAATTCGGTTCCCACTACCGTGTAGAAGCATACACCGGCTCCCGCCTGCCTTTGAAACGGACTTGCCTCAGAACTACCCGAAGGGCAGGTGAGCACGGGAGGGGTTAAATCGTTTACAATGATATTGAAACTCATGGTCGATGTATTTCCAACGGCATCCACTGCGGTATAGGTGACGCCAGTGGTACCCACCGGAAACTCTGAACCATTGGGCAGTCCTGCGGTCTGTGTCATGCTCACACTGGGGCAATTATCGCTCACCGTGGGTTCTGTCCAGCTAATCAGTTTGCCACAACCGCTGGAAATCTGCTCGGTAATTGTTGTGATGGGTGAAATAGTGGGGTTTTCGGTATCGCTGACCGTTACCCTAAAGCTCGATGATCTTGAGTTTGTACCGTCATTTACGGTCCACGTAATGGTATTGATCCCGGTGGGGATGGTTACACCATCCAAGGTAGCCGCTGCTACTGGGGCACCGGAGCCAATGCTGTAGGTAATTGAGGATACCGAACAATTATCTGAATACGATGCATCAAACTCACTGCCAGAAACCACATACCCACAGACTCCAGGAGTGTTGTCTTTATACTGGTTGCCAACGGTGGTTATGGATGGGGATTGTGAATCTCCGACGGTGATGGTAAATTCAAGATGGGTGGAAGTATTGGTTCCGTCTGTAGCCGTCCAACGAATGGTATTGGTGCCCACAGAAAGGGTCTGGCCAGAAAGGGTGTTTGATCCAGACAGGGTGGTTGCCCCGGAAACGCTATAGTTTAAGGTTATGTTTGAGCAATTGTCCGCTGCAATTGGATCCAACTCTGACCCCTTGATCAAATAGCCGCATAGCCCGGAATCGGTAGTCAAGGAAGCATTAACGGTGCCAGAGGTGGCGGTAAGTGTTGGTGCCGTGGTATCGGCAATGATTATGGTTGCTTGGCAACTGCTGGTATTCCCGGCAGCATCTTTGACCGTCATGGTCACCGTATTGTTCCCAATATTGGAACAGTTAAAGGTTGTTTTGCTAAGGGTGATCACCAAGTTTTCCGGAGCCGTATAGTTGTCGGTTGAACCGCCATCCACATCAGCTGCGGCTAGGATAGCCAACCCAGAGGAATCCAAGGATATTGTGGGAGCGGCACAAACGGCTGTTGGGGCTTCATTGTCCGTAATGACCACATCAAAACTACAGGTGTCATTTATGTTGCCAGATTCGTCCGTAGCCGTATAGGTAACGGTGGTGGTCCCCACCGGGAAGGCTGTTCCCGGGGTATGGGATTTTGTCCAAACAATAGTCCCCACAGGGGTACAATTATCGGTGGCGGTGGGTTCTGTCCAGTTGACCACAGCGGTCCCCAAACCGGCATCCACATTTTGTGCTATGGATGGGGGACAATTGGCCACGACCGGTTTTTCACGATCTTGTACGGTAACGTTAAACGAACAGTTGGCACTTACATTTCCTGCCTCATCGGTTGCCGTATAGGTGACCGTGGTTGTCCCAACCGTAAAGGTTGAGCCCGGAGTGTGGGATTTGGTCCAAGTGATGTTTGCTGTTTCGGTACAGTTGTCATTGGCCGAGGGTTCTGTCCATGAGACCGTGGCTTCACAAGTTCCGGAATTGGTCGTCTTGGTAATATTGGAAGGACAGGCAACTATTTCTGGCAATTGCGTGTCGTTTACGGTTACGGTAAAGGAATCCACCAAGGTATTCCCGCTGGCATCTGTTGCAGTGTAGGTGATGGTTGAGGTCCCTACGGGGAAATAGGCGCCATTTGATAGGCCACCCGTTTGGGAAACATTGCTTCCCGTACAATTATCAGAAGCTGTAGGTTCAACCCAAGAGACAAGGGCACCACAGGTATTTACGTCATTATTTACGCTAATGTTACTGGGTAGGTTAAGGATGCTTGGGTTTTCGGTATCGTTTATGGTTACGGTAAAGCTACAGGTGGAGACATTGCCAGAAGCATCTGTCAATTCAAAGGTGTTGGTCGTCACACCAACGGGAAATGTGGCGCCAGAGGCCAGACCTGAAGTTTGGGTAACGGTGACAGAAGAACAATTGTCCGAGCCTGTAGGCGTCGTAAACGTCACTTGGGCACCACAAGAACCCAAGGTGGCATTTTGGACAAGGTCTGAAGGGCAGTTGCTGACCACAGGTACTTCGTTATCGTTGATGGTGACCGTAAAGCTTTCAATGGTTTCATTACCGCTGGCATCGGTCGCAGTATAGGTGATGGTGGTGGAGCCCAAGGGAAAAGAGCTTCCGCTGGTCAGATTGGCGGTAGGACTAGAGGTCTGTACAAAAGTGTTTACGCCACAATTATCGTTGGCCGATGGAGCTACCCATGTAACAATGGCCTCACAGGAACCTGCCGGGGTATTTGTGGTGATGTTGGCGGGTAGTCCCGTTATCACAGGATTTACAGCATCACCAACGGTCACCGTAAAACTACAACTGGCGGTATTGCTGCTTCCGTCTGTAACGGTTGCATTTATCGTGGTCACCCCTAAATTAAAGAGCACACCGTTCAAGGAATTGGCCACAGTATTGGTGGTAGCTCCGGTTAGGCTATAGGAAACCGATGGAGTGCTACAGTTGTCGGAAGTGGAGACATTCCATGTGGTGCCGGTGTGGGTGTAGGTACACGCATCGGAATCGGTATTTACGGATTGGTTTGCCACACAGTTCACCACGGGATTTTCCGAATCGGTTACCGTTACATCAAAACTGCAACTTGAGCTTAGGCCTGCACTATCGGTAGCAGTCCAGGTAACCGTGGTTGTGCCCGAGTTAAAGGTGGTTCCGTTTAAGTTGCTACCGGTGCCTGTAGTGGCACCGGTAAGGGTATATGTGGTGGAGGCCAATACGCAATTGTCGGAAGCGGTTGCATTCCATGCCGTACCAGAATGTACATAGGAGCATCCGGTGGTTGTGGAAACCGTTTGGTTGGAAACACATGAAACAACCGGTAGTTGATTGTCCACTAGGGTCACGTTAAAACTATAGGTGTTTTGGTTGCCAGCCTCATCAGTAGCTGTGATAATGACCTCTTGTACGGTATTGTGATCACTAATGGTAGACCCGACTACTGGGTTTTGGGTCAAGGTGATGTTTTCTACAAGCGAACAGTTGTCTGAAACCGTTACGGTAGTGCGATAATCCGGTAATACCGTTTCGCAGGAATTGGGATTAGGGTTAATTGTTTTATTGCCTTCCCCGGTGAGGGTGGGTGCTATAGTTTCCAGGGTAATGGGCAAAGCTTCCGAGGTAATACAACCGTTTGCACTTATGGCCCTAACAGTGTAGTTGGTGTTTGCTGTAAGGGTCGCGGTATAGGGGATATCGGCAATTTTGGCGGTGTTGGTCCCGTTCCATAATTCATAGGTGCTGCCATTGGTGGCAGTAGCGGTAATGGAAAAAGGCGTATTGTAGCATATCGGATTCCCTGAATTCACCGTAGTTACAATAGCCGATGGAAGCGGGTTCACCACAATGGTTATCGTTGCGGCACTTATAGGAAGGGCGGTGTTGAACTGATCGGTGACACTGACCAAGGAATAGGTGGTGGTCTCCGTGGGAGATACCACTATGGCATCGCCCCCATAGGTGGGGCTTTCCGGATCAGCATCACTATTGTAATTGGTGACGGTGTGGTTTTCTACCCCGTCATGGTACACCACGGTATAGGGGTTGATACTGGCCCCGATAATAACTTCCAAGGTGGCCGATTCCCCAACACAGATGCTGGTCTCGCCAACGGCCTGTAGGGTTGCATCTTGGGCTTTTACATTAATACTGAAAGTCAGTAAGGCTAAAAGGACAATAACATAAACTGGTTTTCTTGTTCCTTTCTTGATTGGGCCATTCAACATGTTCTTCATTTTGGTTGTTGGTAGAACTTTGGGCCACGGATAAGGTCGTCAATGATAGCGATGGTGGAATTTTAAAGGGATACTTTTTAGTGTTATAAAAAGCCCCAACATAACAACATTTAAGATGATACATGCCCCAAAGAAATTATAACGTATATTCTTACTTCAAAGTAAGCTTGTATCCTACTTTTCTTATAAAATATGTTGTAAGAAAAAGTTTATAGTAGGTTAACGTGAATAAACCTGTGGTAGGAAAAAAACAATGAGTGGTTAATCTGGGTACATAAATGGTAATCTTTTTAGATATAGTTATTTATGTAGAATGATTATGGTTAAGGATGCATTACTTTTTTTAATTTGGCTGTTTTTTTGGAGGGACGTATAAGCCTTGGTTTTGGGTCTGGGAAATCGAGTTTTTACTGCGCCTTGGGGGAGTGGTTTTGTGTGTTGAAATGGTATAACAAGGTATGGCTGGGTCAATTTTAGTAAGGTGGTGGTCTTTTCAATCCAATTCTCCTATCCTGACTCCGAACAGATTTTCCGGTTTGGCTCCATACGATCGGCAGTGGATAAGAACCTTTAAACAGAAGGTTTTTCTTGTCACTGATTTTGTGACTTTAGGGTTGTTGTTGGGTGTATATGCCGTCATACATATGCTTCCAACGGTAAACCGTTGCCTTTCCTTTTTCGGGGCTTTCAACTTCAGTTCCTTTTTTGATTACCAAACTGGAACCCTGGGGCAAATCCAATGTGCTTTCTTCGGGTAATGGAATCTCCAGATCTGAAGCCAATTCCTTTTTTCCGTCATCGGTTCGTAAACGGGCCTTATAAGTGCCCGATAGATTAGTTCCATGGGGCAGGTTTGACTGAAATCCATCTTCAAGCTTTATCCGCTCCCCGAAGGCAGCTTTAATTTTTGACCCTTCCTCTAAGGTCAATTCCCCAGCTATAGTTCTGAACTGTACCTTCTTTCTGTTGTAGAGAAAGACCATTCGCTCACCATTGCCGGCACGGCCATCAGTTACATCGGTTGCTATGAACGACCAATCGGGACCTAAAATTCTCTTTAAGTCAAAGAACTCATCCAGATCGGCCCTTATTTCCTGCAGAGCCACCAAATCAAAATGGGATATGGTTTCAGCTATGTAGTATAGCGGCTCATAATCCCGCCCTTTATACTTGCTACCACCAAATTCACGTAAATTTCAAGTGGCTATTTTGACGGTTTTTTTACTGTCTGTAGAATCACTGTTCCCATCAATATGTTATTCCAGTTGCGGCTCTTAGGAGCTTCAATTTTGATGCGGTTCTTCTTTTTTTCTTTTTTTCTGCTTCAATGTCGTCTTCCCAGATTTTAAGTTTTGTGTAAAAAAGCATGGTTTATTTTTTTGAGTTTTCAAAATAAATTCCAAGGAAGCACAGGGTACTTCAACAAGTAATACTTTATAGGGGAAGTTTAATGAGGGAAGCTAAAGCTATAAAAAAAAGAAAATCAGAAGATTAACTAATTCTTAAATTTATGTGATTATCATGGGTTTTTATTATCTGGTCAAAGATTAAGCCCGGCAATTTTGGTTGTCATACATTTTTTAAATGAAGCCTTGCCCGTTTAGAAGCCTTCATTTTCACCTATAGCATTCTGGATTTGATAAGTCTGATGTTGGTTTTTGATACCCCGTAATTTGATGCCAAAGTTTCCCATAGACTGAGCGCATGACCGGTCTGTGCTATGATTTCTTCAATTTTTTTCTTTTTCAAAGTCGCTTCTGTGCCCAACTTGACCAAATGTTCCAGAGTAGGGGATCGCCCTTCACCCATGACCATGGTGCTTTGATGTCCTCTGGGGCCGGATGAAAAGGTCAAATCATAAGCTGGGGAGAATTTCCACTCCCCTTTTGCGTCCATCAAGAACGAAAAGTTTTTTCCATGATCGTCACGGTTATGCGACATGACATTAAAGACGGTTAAACGGTACATTTTTTCCACCTCACGAATATCTTTGGTTAAAACGCCTGTCAGCGTCAGCAAGTCTTCATAATCCAAAGAAGGGGTTCTGAAATTGGAATGCAATACGCCACTTGCTGTATGGGCATGCAATCTTTGATTACCATTTCTGTCAAAACGCTGTGTGGCAAAATAACCAGTCCCTTTTTTGGCCTCAAACAAATGCGCAGGCATCATTTCCACCCCAGCTTCCTTGGCCATAAGGGCATAGACATATTCAATAGCACCTGCATCTGGCCCATCGTTGCTATTGGCAAATTTTACCAGCCAATGCTCATAGCCATCAATCAAGGTGTGTTTGCCGGAAATAATATTCTTTTTTGAAGCATCCAAACCAATCAGTGCCTTGGGGCGGGCGCCGGCGGAAGATCCATTTAAATCAAGTAATTCTTGTAAGACCTCGTTGGCCTCTCCTTCCAAAACATCCTGTGTTTGCTGTGAAAGGATATCAAGGTCTATGGGCTCATGTTCTTTTTCCAAATTGGAATGGTCAGGTTCATAAACAAGTGCACCAAGTCCGCTCATTCCCACATGGGCCAAGCGGTCTAACGGCGTGAAATCTTCCGGCAACAAATTTTTGGTTCTTACATACCTATCGAAAAGCAATCTACCCCAGCCATCGGGTAAGCTATCATTAAAAACACCTGGCAAACCCTCAAAAGGCCTATAATCAAAAACGTGTAGACCACTATCCAAGGGAAGCTTTAGCGGTGATATTTCTAAGCCTGATTGAAGAAAGCTTGCATCATATTCAAAATATATCTTGCCCTCTCTTTCGGCCAACCGGCCAACTGGCACCACTTCAGTGTCAAATTGAAGCCCAACCTTTAATTCCGTTATGGAGATATAACTGCTCATTGACGCCAGCCCCGTTTAGGCTTCTTTTCTTGCTTCTTGTCCAAGACCTCATCAATGGATGAAAATTCGTTTTCTTGGGGCTGCGTGGCTTCTATGAGCTTTTCTAAGCGTCCTAGAACCATCGCCAGCTTAAAAAAAGATTCAAGTGATATAATGCCTGTTTGCTCAAACTTTTTTAAAGACGCATAGCTTACGCCTGAGCGCTCAGATAATCCTTTTTGGGTGTATCCTTTTTCAAGGCGCAGTGCCCTCATGTTTTGGGCCATCTTGTTCTTTGCTTTCTTTGATGTGATAAGTGATACCATAACAGCAATAATGTATAAATATAATCATTAATTACTATTATAATAGCACTTATTAATGAAAATAAAGTGAATAAATGTTATGAATGGAGGCGCGGATTAAAAAACCTATTTGTTTCAGATAAGGGATAAAAAAAGGCCCCACATTTCTGTGAAGCCTTGGTTTTGCTAGTAGCGGGGACTGGATTCACGGCTTCGCCGTGGGCCCTTGGGTGAGCCTTTGCAAGAAAAACCCAAACACTCTGTGTTTTCCTTTTTTATCTCCTTCCTTTATCCAAACAAGTTTGGCAAAGTCAGGCCATAAAAAAAACCGGATGAATTCATCCGGTTTTCCTTGTAGCGGGGACTGGACTCGAACCAGCGACCTTCGGGTTATGAGCCCGACGAGCTACCTACTGCTCTACCCCGCGATATATGCGTTTTGTTCCGTAAGGAAACGAATAGTCAATAAAATAAACCCAGTTTGTGTAGGTACCCTGCCCTGAGCTTAGTCGAAGGGTACTGCGCTACCCCGCGATATAGGAGGGCAAATATACGACCCTTTTACAGATAAATCAAAATTCATTCCAATCTTTACACCAAAATGAATATTTTCGGCCGTATGGAACAACTCAATGATTTTTTGGTGAAGGCCGTATCGGGCACCGAATGGCCCATGTTTGCTTTGTTGATTGGTGGAGGGCTTTTTCTGGTGCTGCAATCCAAGTTCTTGCCCTATCGGTATTTTGGCCATGCCATTGCGATCACCGCCGGAAAATATGACGACAAAAATGCCAAGGGAGACGTGAGTTCGCTTCAGGCACTTTCCGCAGCCGTGGCAGCTACCGTGGGCCTGGGCAATATCTCTGGAGTGGCCATTGCCATACATGATGGTGGGCCTGGAGTTGTATTTTGGATTTGGATAACGGCCATTATAGGCATGTGCATCAAGTTCTATTCCGGGAGCCTTGCCATAATGTACCGGTCTACCGATGCCGAAGGAAAATTACAGGGAGGCCCCATGTTTTACATTACCCGAGGATTGGGGAAAAAGGCCAAACCCTTGGCCATTTTCTTTAGTATTGCCGGACTGTTTGGCTTCTTAGGCGTATTCACGGCCAACCAGTTTACGGAAACCTTTATGAGTGTGGTACAACCCGAAGAAAGCCTGATGGCCTTGGGGGGCAATGAAGGAGATCCCTTGTTCCATTGGAAATTGTTGATCGGTATTGTCCTTGCCGTTATTTCTTCATTCGTCATCTTTGGCGGGTTGAAGAATATCGCCAAGGTAGCCACAGCTATTGTACCCTTTATGGTGCTGGTCTATTTATTGACCGTGTTGTTGGTCATGGTGACCAATGCCTCGCAAATTTTACCATCCTTAAAATTGATTCTGACCGAAGCTTGGAATTTTAAAACAATTGTCACCGGTGGTTTTTGGGGCTTGGTGATCATAGGGGTGCGTAGGGCCATGTTCTCCAATGAGGCTGGTCTGGGTTCTGCGCCCATGTACCACGGGCAATCCAAGAACAACGAGCCGATCCGTGAAGGGCTGGTGGCCATGTTGGGGCCGTTCATAGATACCATCTTGGTCTGCACCTTTACCGCAGTGGTGCTGATCTTGAGTGGGGCCTATTTGGAAGAGGGGAGTGGTATTGTCATGACCTTGAATGCGTTCAATATCTCGTTGGGCAGTTGGGGCGGCGTTTTGCTGATGGTCATTGTTTCGGCCTTTGCGCTTTCCACCCTATTTACCTATTCCTATTATGGGGTGAAAAGTTTGTCCTATTTGACTAACCCAAAAATTGGGAAATTGTATAATGTCTATTTTGTCATCATGATTGTTTTTGCTGCGGTCGCCTCCTTGGAACTGGTCAAAAACCTAATCGACCTTTCCTATGCCCTGATGGTAATTCCCAATATGATTGCAGTATTGTTATTGGCTCCAAAAGTGAATGCGGAAACTAAAAAATATATTCAGAAGCTGAAAAGTGAGCACAGATAATTTTGAACACGAGTTTTTTGGTATTGGAATACAAAATGGTAAGACTCCAGAAAATTTAGGGGTGCTTTGGCGAACAGCTCAAAACTTAGGAGCTAGTTTTATTTTCACTATAGGGAGCCGTTATGCGAAACAATCCAGTGATACGCATCATGCGGTTAAGGCAATGCCGTATTTTCATTACGATACTTTTGATGAGTTTTATAAGAATTTGCCAAAAGGAGCCATGCTGGTCGGGGTAGAACTCACCGATAAGGCCGTGGATTTGGAAACCTTTCACCACCCCAGAAGGTGCGTCTACCTGTTGGGCGCCGAAGACCATGGTTTGACGAATATCGCCAAAGAAAAATCCCATCATTTGGTCAAGTTCAAATCGACCAAAAGTCTAAATGTTGCCGTGGCCGGGAGTATTGTGATGTATGATAGAAACCTTCCGAAGCCGAGGATGACGTAAAACGCTTTAAAAAGACCGGGGAATTTCCATTTCCATTAAAATAGCTAAAAGAGGCTATTGTTTGTAGTTTTGCACTTATGGAAAATCCACACAGATCAGGTTTTGTAAACATCATCGGCAACCCCAATGTGGGCAAATCTACTTTGATGAACGCCTTTGTAGGGGAGAGACTCTCCATTATCACCTCAAAGGCCCAGACCACCAGACATCGTATTTTGGGCATAGTCAATGGGGAGGACTTTCAAGTGGTGTTTTCCGATACCCCGGGAATCATAAAACCGGCCTATGAACTACAAAATTCCATGATGGATTTTGTAAAGTCTGCCTTTGAAGATGCCGATGTGTTACTGTACATGGTAGAAATAGGGGAGAAAGGACTAAAGGATGAGGCTTTCTTTAAAAAAATTCAAAACAGTAAGATTCCCGTACTGCTCTTGTTGAACAAGATAGACACTTCTGGGCAAGAAGTTTTGGAAACGCAGATGCAGTATTGGCAGGAACTGCTTCCCCATGTGGAGATCCATCCCATATCGGCCCTGGAGAATTTTAATATAGAAGAGGTCTTTGGTCGAATTCTGCAATTGCTGCCCGAAGCCCCACCCTTTTATCCAAAGGACCAACTTACGGACAAACCGGAACGGTTTTTTGTCAATGAGACCATCCGCGAAAAAATCCTGTTGCATTACAAAAAAGAGATTCCCTATTCGGTAGAGGTGGAGACCGAGGAATTTTTGGAGGATGAAAAGATCATCCGCATCCGTTCCGTGATCATGGTGGAAAGGGATAGCCAAAAGGGAATCATCATTGGCCATAAAGGGGCTGCGCTAAAAAAGGTGGGGGTGGAAGCCCGAAAAGATTTGGAAAAATTCTTTGACAAGCAGGTCCATTTGGAGCTCTATGTAAAGGTCAACAAGAATTGGCGCTCCAGTTCCAACCAGCTAAAACGGTTTGGTTACAATAACTAAAGGTTTATTTGCTAATTACTTAACATAAGTTTCGCTGCTAATTAAGACCTTCAACGGAATTAAAAAACCAAGCGAAAATGAAAAAATTAGCGACACCCCTATTCTGTTCCCTGCTTCTAGTCTTTTTTTACTCATGCAATCATATCGATGACTTTTTGGGCCACGGTGATTCCGGCGACGATGACGAAATGGCCATGGTCAATTTTTCCTACCACAGTACGCTTCAGGTAGGCGGGGATGGCGCTGCAGAAATATCGGATTTTGACCCAGAAACACAGCGTTTGTTTGTGATCAATGCGGAGACTGATGATGTATCCGTCTATGATTTGACCAATTTGGACAATCCCGTACAATTGGCATCATTGCAGTGTGATATTGGAGATGCCCCCAATAGTGTGGCAGTCAGTCATGGCCTTGTCGCAGTAGCAGTCCAGGCAGCGGTAAAACAGGACAATGGTTATGTGCTGTTGTTTGATACGGAGACCTTGGAGTTTTTATGGTCCATAGAGGTTGGTGCGCTTCCAGACATGGTCACCTTTACTCCAAATGGGGAGTATCTGGTGGTAGCAAATGAAGGAGAGCCCAATGACGATTATACCAATGACCCAAAAGGAATGGTGTCCATTATTTCAGTATATGGTCAAGAGTGTCATCACTTGGATTTTGAAGCGTTCAACGCCCAAGAAGAAGCGTTGGAAGCCAAAGGTTTCCGTGTCTTTGGTCCCGGGGCTACCTTGGCTATGGACGTGGAGCCCGAATATGTCGCGGTTTCCGATGATTCCAAGACGGCTTGGGTAACCTTACAGGAAAACAATGGTGTGGCCGTGGTCAACCTGCAAACCAAAATGATCGAGGCCATAGTTCCTTTGGGGTACAAGGATTACAGCCTGCCCGGCAATGAGATTGACCCCAGTGACAAGGACGATAAAAAAGAATTGCGAAGTGTACCGGTTTATGGTACCTACCATCCAGATGCCATTGCCTATTACAAGGTTAACGGAATGGATTATGTGATTACCGCAAACGAGGGTGATGCCCGTGAATATGAGGGTGATCCCGGTTTTGTTGAAGAGGATCGGATTAAAGATGTAGTGCTGGATCCCACGGTTTTCCCAGATTTTGAGACTTTGCAGGCCAATGAAAATCTAGGCCGTCTAAAGATTACCTTGACCAAAGGGGATACCGATGGCGATGGCGATTTTGATGAATTGTACAGTTTTGGCGCCCGTTCCTTTACCATATGGTCGGGTCAGGGGCAATTGGTCTATGACAGTGGGAACGATATCGCTGTGAAGACCTTGGATTTAACCCCGGGTGCCTTCAATGGGGATGATGGTAGGAGTGATGATAAGGGAGCAGAACCCGAAGCCGTAATCGTTGCGGAGATTGGAGGAAAACAAATTATGTTTTTGGGCTTGGAACGCAACAACCAGACCATGGTCTATGACGTAACCAATCCTTCTGCACCAGAGTTTATTCAAATTCTCTCCACGGATGGGGATGTAGGACCCGAAGGATTGTTGGTCATTGCCGCAGAGGATAGCCCAACCGGGAAGGAACTCTTGGTGGTGAGCAATGAGGTAAGCGGTACCGTTACCTTCTATGAAAATTAATGGTAAGAGTTGTTTTATAAGAATCCATCCTTTTCGCCATTAGGGGAAAGTGTAATGAGGTTCAATATTGAATGCAGAAAGGCACGGTCATGGATCGTGCTTTTTTTGTATGGCGATGAAGAGTTCGTCAGCGTATTTTTTTAATTGTTGCATCTGGGGCTTTCCCTTGGCTTTCCCTATTCTTCCAAAGGCATAGAGCGCAAACCAGACTACGACCAAAAAGAACATCCCTAGCAGCCATGGAGTAATATTGTGTCCAAGGGAATGCTTGGAATAGGCAAAAATCCCCAAGATGATGAACAAGGTGGCCACCCCAAAATGCAGGAACATAAAGAAGGTCCATAGCGTAGGGTTGGGGCCAAATACCCCGTGGACATTGCTCTTTCCCTTTTCAAAGGAACTGATCTCCAAATGCAGTTGGGGCGACCAAAAAGTGGTTGCCTCCTTTTTAAAGCGGATGTAGATGTGCTCATCGATACGTTTGAGCAAAAACGGGTGCCTTGCCTCAATGTCAAAGGCAGACTGTAAGATATCAGGCGTTGTATGGAGTCGAATGTCAAACCGGGGCCTGAGGATTATTTTGTTGACGAGGTCACTCATTCCTTGGAATTAAGCGCGGATAAGGTATCCATTTTTCTTTGAACTTTCAATTCAACCTAAAAAATAAGAGTTGCTATGGCCATTTTAAGCATTTTTGAGCTTGCAAAGCAGGGCTTCGGAGCAAAGAAAAGGCCAAAATAGGGGGCAAGGAGAAATTTTAGGCCCATGGAAAAGCCTGAATAAGTGCTTTATTAGTGGTACTTTTGCCAAAATTTACACCGAAATGGGGGCCATTGTTGCTATTGTGGGAAGACCCAACGTGGGGAAGTCAACGTTCTTCAACCGATTGATTCAAAGGCGGGAAGCCATTGTAGATGCGGTAAGTGGCGTTACCCGGGATCGTCACTACGGTAAAAGCGACTGGAATGGCAAACAGTTTTCCGTTATAGATACCGGGGGCTATGTTGTGGGCAGCGATGATGTTTTTGAACAGGAAATAGACAAGCAGGTAGAACTGGCCATAGAGGAAGCGGATGCCTTGATTTTTATGGTGGATGTGGAGTCTGGCCTAACCGGAATGGATGAGGACGTGGCCAAGCTGTTACGCAGGGTTAACAAGCCTGTGTTTTTGGCCGTGAACAAAGTGGACAATGCACAGCGCGAAGCCGATGCCACAGAGTTTTATGCCCTGGGATTGGGCGAGTATTACACCCTTTCCAGTATCAATGGCAGTGGTACGGGAGATTTGTTGGATGCTTTGGTCAAAGTACTGCCCGATGAGGATGAAGCGGAAAGCGAACTGCCCCGCTTTGCCGTGGTCGGTAGGCCAAATGCAGGTAAGTCTTCCTTCATCAATGCGCTCATAGGCGAGGATCGCTATATTGTGACCGATATTGCCGGAACCACCCGGGATAGTATTGATACCCGTTACAATCGTTTTGGGTTTGAATTCAACTTGGTCGATACCGCGGGGATCCGTCGTAAAGCCAAGGTCAAGGAAGATCTGGAGTTTTACTCGGTCATGCGTTCCGTACGTTCCATTGAATATTGCGATGTCTGTTTGTTGCTCTTTGATGCCTCCCGGGGTTTTGACGGACAGGTGCAGAACATTTTCTGGTTGGCCCATCGCAACAACAAGGGCGTTGTAATCTTGGTGAACAAATGGGACCTGGTGGAAAAGGAGACCAACTCGGTCCGGGATTATACCGCAGCCATAAAAAAGGCCATAGAACCCTTTACCGATGTCCCCGTCGTCTTTATTTCGGTATTGAACAAACAGCGTATCTTCAAGGCCATTGAAACGGCCGTAGAAGTTTATAAAAACCGTTCCAAAAAAATTAAGACAAGGCAGTTGAACGATGTAATGCTGCCCATTATTGAAAATCGGCCACCTCCCTCGATCAAGGGAAAATATGTAAAGATTAAATTCTGCACCCAGTTGCCAACGCCCTATCCGCAGTTTGCCTTTTTCTGTAACCTGCCCCAATACGTAAAGGAACCCTATAAACGATTTTTAGAAAACAAGATTCGTGAGAATTTTGATTTTAAAGGGGTGCCCATTACTGTTTTTATTAGGAAGAAGTAAATGAAATTTTTCAGGATTTGAAATCTATATTTTGAGGCAGTTGTCAATACAATTATTTTTACGCATATGGAAAATTCTATAAGTCTTACCGTAGATGCCGCTGTTTTTGGTTATGATTCTGGTAATATGTCGGTGCTTATAGTAAAGCTTAAGTTTGAGCCTTTTAAAGAAGCATGGAATTTTTCTTAATGAACTGTTAACCTCCTTCCTTTAGAATGGTCAGAAAACTCTGGAGCATACATGCTTTGCAAAGTGGATATCCCAGTAGAAAAATTACCACTGTTATTGACCCTTAAATCGTATTCAAGAATATATGTGCCTTTCGCAAGATTATCAAAGAAAAAATGTGTTGCTACATCTTTTGTAGACTGATAATACCCCAACCCATCTTGCCATTTATACATGGAAATCACATCTATTGGCTCCAGTCCTGATGCTCTCAAATCTTTCAAATGAATAAATTCCATATCAGCTTTGGAACTTACTTCCAATCTTACTGTAAGAAGGTCCCCAAGATTCAAATTAGATTCGGCACTTATAGGTATAAGCCGTTCCCCGTCTATTGATTTCTCCTTTAGGAATAGATTTTTCCTGATTGTCAACGGCCCGTCTTCAGAATCTTCTATTTTGTCTAAATCTTCAAAATATTGCCAGTACACCCCTCCAAACCCAGACACTTTGCTTTTGTTGTGAATTTTGACCGTGGCCATTTCCTTTGATATTTCATCTTCGGTCCAATTAATTTTTAGATATCCTGTTCCAGCTTCTTTCTCTGCGGGTTCTAACTTCTTGGTTTGAATTTTTTGATTACCGATTGAAATTAAAGTGTTGTCGGAAACAGATAGCCAGTCACTCCCTTGTATAAACAGCGCATAAATTGCTTCTGTAGTAGCTTTGGTGGTGTCCCATTGATGGGTTCGTTTGTTTTTTAACAGCCATAATTTAAGACCATCAATAATTTTTTTGTCAGTTCCAATTTCGGCAAAAGCTTCAATAAGCAAAGCTTGGGTTTCAACTGGGGCCTGAAACCAATACCAACCAGTTGTATTTTCTTTCCAATAAATTCCATTTTCTTCACTGTGTACAGCTTGTTCTTCCAGACCAACAATAATCTTTTTTGAAATTTCTTTTTTGCCATACCTATCCAAAATGAGAGAAATCATAGCTTTGTTATAAAGTGATTTGGTAAGCCAATTTTCCTCACACACCCTAAGGTATTTTGATTGAATTGCTTGGAGCTTTTCCGATAAGGGGTGACTCTCCAAAAAGAAACTTCTAGTGTATAGATAATGGATATCAGAATTGGTCAGAGTCATCTTGGTAGAGTCCATCACATTCTCAAGAACACGCTCATGACTTTTGACAAACTCTTGGTCCAAATACTTCAAAGCTTTCTCTATAAGGTTCTTGGTCCTATATGCATTTTCACCCTTGACGTTCATTTTGTTTAAGTGACCAAAGCCCGCCACAATATGTCTGGTAATAAAATTACTCTCACGCCCTCCAGCAAACCATGGAAACGCTCCAGAAGCCAACTGCAATTCTTTTAATTTATTAATGGCTTGCATTTGGTGGTCAATAACTGAGTTTTTTGAAAAAAGCTTTCCGAGTCTTGCTTTGTTGTCACTTTCGTTTTTAGAATCCCTTACCCAAGGTGTTTCGGCTATCAATATGGATTGCAACTCTTTATTTTCTTCCAAAAGACTTTGTTCTTGCCCAGAGTTGGCCCAACTCTGGAAAACCTCAGCTATTTTAGGATTACTGTTTGCAATGTGTTCCGCGATGGCATTGGCATAAAACCTTGAAAATGTCTGTTCTGCGCACTCATATGGAAATTCCATGAGATATGGCAGTGATTTTATAGCCGACCATGCTGGGTTGGAAGTATACTCTAATGTAAATCGATGGTGTTTGAGAGAATTGGAACTTTGTGTCTTTAATTTTTCCAAAACAACCTCTTTGGTACTGTATGGCAAAACCCATATGGGTTTGGATTCAGTGACTAAGATTCTGCTTGACAAAACAGGAATAACAACACTTTCACCATCGCTTTTTTTGCCTGATTTTGCCAACACCTTAAACTGGATTGCATTTATGTTTTCTGGGACATAAAACTTCCATGAAACATTTAAATCATTGTTTGGGGCAATAGAGAAGTTTTGGCTTTGGTTATCTTTAAAAGCTTTTTCATACAATGGTTCCATTGTCACTGCATCAAATAGCTGCAAAACTGCTGTGCCAGTTTGAGGGTTAGAAGTAAGGTTGCTGATTTTGGCAGAAAACACCAAAGAGTCTTTTTCCCTGAGAAAACGGGGATAGTTCGGAACAATGCTTAGGTCTTTTTGCGTTATTGCCTTTTTTTCCAATCTACCAAGTTCTAAATTCTTGGTATGGGCAAACATCATAAACCTCCATTTGGTCAAAGCCTGAGGCGAATTAAAATTAATATTGACCGTTCCACTGGGGTCAGTTGTCAGATTGGGAAGAAAGAAAGCAGTTTCCTTTAGGTTGGTTCTGGTTTCAACCTGTAACGCTTCCTCCAATCCTTTTTTGGTAGTTATGATAACTACACCGTTTGCTGCTCGGGATCCATAAATAGCTGTTGCTGCTGCATCTTTTAAGATTGAGATATCTTCGATGTCTGATGGCATAAGGGTTGTTTCATTAAGCTCACCCTCTCCAAATGCCATGATTACTCCATCAATAACAAAGAGGGGTCTATTTTTGGTGTTCAGTGATGTCATTCCCCGTATGATGACTTGAGTTTCAGAACCTGCATTTCCAACTGTATGTGTTATTTGGACCCCGGCCAATTTCCCTGCTAGTTTATTTTCTATATCATTTCGTATGCTGGTTGCATTTGTATAAACGGCATCGGTTAAATCCTTTTTCCTGACCACTCCATAAGCTGTGACCACAATCTCATCAAGAGCTTGGGCATCTTCAGTAAGAGCCACATTGACGGAAGAAGGTTGAGAGATGGGCACAATATCGTTTTTAAACCCTATATAACTAAAAGTCAGTTGTGATCCTACTGGAGCATTTATGGAATAATAGCCATCAAAATCAGTTTGTGTGCCCACTGTTGTGCCATTGACCACTACATTGACACCAGGAAGTGGAATCCCGTCTCCATCGGTAACAATACCACTAATGCTGCCTTCTGCTTTAGGGAGTTCGTATGTCTTGAGTTTTAGCTTTTGAAGATAACGGTCATTATCATACTTGGTGCTGCCGAAATCAAATCCATACCAGTTAAGCTGGTGATAGTTTTTCAGGAAAGTGAGTACATTGGTTCTTGGCGCATAGTTGAATTTTCTAAAGCTTGTCGTCGTAAAAGAATAGTGGTCATCAATTCTTGGAGCTGAAGGGTTATAATAGTTTCGGGACCCCAGTTGATTGCTCCATTCATGTTGTTTAAACTGGTCAAGGGAAGCATCGTACATACTTGCCAAAATTTCGGCATTTGCATTTTTATTTTCAGAATTGGTTATTCTAAAACTCCATGTTTCATTGGTATCGGGTACAAGTTTGTTTCGAAAACTTAAGGTCTCTATGGACAGTCCTTTGGTAACTTGGGGAAAGTCGACCGCAAATTGCTTGGAGTAAAGACTGTTGAATTTGACAAAATGGGCGTTGAATATCATTTTATCCTTATAGGTTTCCTTGACAGGAATTTCTATGGATGTAACACCTTTTTCGATGTCAATTTCTTTGCTGTATACCTTTTGTTCATTGCAATAACCTTCCAAAAAGAATTTTAGCTCTTTAGCGGCTGTACTAAATTGAAGCTGTACAACGCCATCCCGCTTATAAGCACTATTCGCGATTTTATAATCGAAGAGTTGACCACTAGGAACAGTAGACTTGTTTTTATCAAAAACATCGAACCTTTGCTCAATTTTGACCGTGTCATTTAAATTGTCAATTGCAGTCAGTACAATGGCGTAAGCTCCTATTTGCCATTGTTTCATATCACCGAATTCAATTTTGTCCTCCCCATTTGTTTGCATTTGTTTTCTTAGCACTATTTCACCTTTGGGCCAATGTTTCTTTAGATCTAAACTATCATAGGGCTCATGCGGAAAAAGTTGTCTGAACTTTTCTTTTCCAATGACCTGTATTTCTGGTAAACTCCAAGGTTTTTTGCGGAACACATTGGTAGGTTCTTTTAATTTAAACACCTCTATTTTAAGCTGGGCCGGTATGGGTTGGGAATTTAAGTTTTGCGCTGTTATGGTAACGCTGTTTGATTCCTCCTTATCTAATTTAGAGGCGACTTCAAGTTTGGCATCCAAGTTATGATAACCAACACGAACCGTAGTTTCGGCTGATCTTGTCTCGCCATTGATATCGGTAACATCCACATTGATATAATAAGAGTACGTAGGTTTATGTGCAATCGCAATGGTAGAATCAGGGATTGATAAAAATGGAATCTCAAAATCTCCTTTTACGTTAGTTTCCATTTCACCTTGAGCGATTATTTGTGATTTACCTTGGTAGTATAGGTTTCCCCTTAAAGAAGTAGTATTCCGTTCTACAGTGTATTTAGCAGCTGCATTTTTAATAGCAGTTCCCAATAGGGCATTGGCATTACCCTTGATCAGGACAGAATCCCCAACCAAAAGACTTTCCTTTACTTCATCAAGCGTTACTTCAAAACGAGGTCTCTTATATTCTTCAACCGAGAAATAAACTTCTGCCATTTCAAAATCATCAATTTTGTACCAATAGGGATCCTCATCTTCTTCCTCCGTTCCATAATCTTCATCCATTTCAATTGAGAATTCACCTGTAAGAACATTTCGGGGTATTTCATATTGGCCATGAACCGAACCAAATTCATTGGTCTTTAATCGTATTTCCTTTAGTTCTTCATTATTAGCATCATATACAAATAGTGTGACCCAAACATTTGGAACCACTTTTGTTTTTCCTTTTTTTCTTTCGGTGACTATCCCTTTAAAGTAAAGCGTTTGTCCTGGTCGGTATATGCTCCTATCTAGAAAAAGGGACATTTTTGCTTCGTGCTCATCATCACCGTATCGATAATCGTTTTTTGCATATAACCAGTAGTCGGGGTTGACTATGGTATCATTGTCTTTGGATACGGCGAGTGTTAAATCATAAGAATCTTTCTTTGGTCTTTTAATGGAAAAGGAACCCTGAGTATCCGTTTCTCCTATCTTGAGGTAATCCTTATTATCATCTAGAGTGATTTTAGCTCCTGAAATAGGATGACCATTTGACCTATTGAGTAATTTAAAGTTTAAATGCCTATCAGCTAACGACGATAACAATACCAAGTTGGTGACCTGGACTTTTTCGTAAGCGTATATCTCATTGAGTGACCTAGGATTCTCGACTCTGGATGCAACTATCAAGTGAGCCCCTATCTCTAGTCCTGGAAAGTCTATTTCTGTGCTATGGCCATAAAAATCCTTTCGCTTTTGTAGCCTATAAAAGCTATTGGCAATGGCTTTTTTGGATATAATAATGTCGAGTGCAAGACTATCACGTTTATAAGAGTAAGTATTGGCAAAAAATTCGTTCGGAATGGAGTAAATGGAGATATACAGGGAGTCTACATTTTTAAAGGTTGTTTTTCCTAAAAATGGTTTTTGCGGCACTATATTCTTTTCTATTTCAATATCCAAATCCTGTTTTTCAATCTTATTTTTAAGAATCTTGCACAAGAGTCCGCCATCTGAATTTGGATATTTTTCAACTACTTCCTTGCACAAGTCATAGGCTGTGATTCTATTTTCAGCAAGCAAAGGATTGTTTTTGGCATTCGAGATGTTGGTAGCACCGAACAAACTTTCAGCAATTTCATAGGCTATAATCCCTGAAACCCTGTGTTTATCATATTTTGTGCTCAGTAACTTTAGCCTGTTTAAGTACAGTTGGTTTTTGTTCCCTAAAGGAGAGTTATCTCTGGAGAATTTCAGCCTTTGAATAACAACATCTACATACGCAGTTGTGTCCAGGTCTTTATGAAAAGTTTCTAAGCGTTGGAAAAGTTTTAATGCTCTTTGGTTCGAAAAAACACTATCTACCGTAACAAAAGCCTCGTCAACAAAATTCGCAGTGGATCCAAAGATTACGGGATTGGTTAGAAGAAAGTGCTCACTTGGTCTATTTACATACCAACGGTCTATTTTATGGAAGGCTAATGCCCTGTGCATTAAGAAATCATAAAGTGTAGGCCTATACTTTTTAGAAGTGTTGCTTTCTGTGAGTATTGCCTTGAAATTGTCAATGGATATTTCCTTGAGCTTATCGGGTTCCTGTAAGGATTGTTTGTGAAGCTCTCCTATGTAGGCCACCAAGGTATTGGTATCCCACTTTTCAAAATCATCGGTTTTGTCACTATTTAAAGTCTCTGTCCTATTGCGGATTTTATATTGATTATGGGCTAGGTATTGTTCCAAAAAGCCAGCATACACAGATTGAAGAAGCGCATTGGTCGGGAATCTAGAAGTATTGATATATTCTTTGATTTCCTTGACAATGTTCCGCTGGGCGTTCTCTTCCAATAGTAGAGCAAACTTGGATTTGTAGATGAAACTCTTTACGATTTGATCGCTATCATTGCCTCTATTACTCTTTTTAAGAATCTTATCGACCACTTCAGAAGCACTTTTAAACTTCCCTTCAAGTTCAAATTGCTCAACTTCCTTCCAAAGTTTTTCGTATTTGGTTTGGGCCAAAACACCTTGGAACCCTATTATAAAAAGGATGAGGAGTATTATTTTTTTCATGTTGGCTGATTTTACCCCAATAACCAAAATCTAAATTTACGATTCCATCTAAAATGAGGGAAGTGTGTTTCTTGCTGAGTGAATGGCGTTATGTAAATATTAAGTAATTTTGCGTATAATTTACACATATGAAAAACACTATTCGCCTTACCGTAGATGCGGTCGTATTTGGATACGACTCCGAAAATGTATCAGTGTTGTTAGTGAAAAGGAAGTATGAGCCATTTCAGGACGCATGGGCATTACCAGGCGGTTTTGTGTTGGAAGATGAGAACTTAGAACAAGCGGTAGAAAGGGAACTGGCCGAAGAAACAGGAGTCAAGATAAATTATCTTGAACAATTATACACTTTTGGTGATATGGGGAGGGATCCAAGGGGAAGAGTGGTCTCAATTGCATACTTTGGATTGGTCAAACCGAATACGTTTAAACTACATGCGTCAACTGATGCCAAAGAAGCTGATTGGTTCAATATTAAGAAATTACCGAAGTTGGCATTTGACCATAAGAAAATTTTGAAAATTGCCATTGAGAGGTTGCAGGGAAAAATAACTTATGAACCTATCGGGTTCGAATTACTCGATAAAAAGTTTCCTTTTTCTGATTTAGAGAAATTGTACACTACCTTGTTAAATAGAGAAATTGATAGAAGAAATTTCAAGAAGAAAATCAATAGCCTGAAAGTTTTGGATGAGTTGGATGAGAAGATTTCCACAGGTCCTGGAAGGCCAGCCAGCCTTTTCAGCTTCAACAAAAAACGCTATTTCGAATTGAAAAAAGAGGGGATTATCTTCGAAATCTGATATTGTATTATTCCATTAAAATTTAATTTGTGTAAAAAAAACACAAAATGTCTTGTGAAGTTAAAAAACACATTTTATATTTGCGTAATAAATACACAAATTAGTTTAAAACCAAATACTATGTTCGGAATAAATTATATCAAATTCGATTCGATGAATTATGTAATCCATTTTAAAAATGGAAAAACCAAAAAGGAAGGTAGAGGACTTTCTTTCTTTTATTTTGCGCCTAACTCTTCCATAGTTTCAATTCCTATGGAAAGTAAGGATTTTCAATTCATTTTTAAGGAGACCACCAAGGACTACCAAGAAGTTTCAATACAAGGTCAGATAACCTATAAGATACAGGACCCAAAGCAATTGGCGGAAGTCCTTGATTTTACTGTAGATAGTAAGAGACACTATATGAAAGATGATAATGAGAAAATTCAACAGCGCATCATCAACGAAGCTCAAACCGCTAGTGCCGGGGTTATACAAAAGTTGAGTCTTAAGGAAGCTTTACGTCAATTGCAACAAATTGAAACACAGATTATGGAGAGTGTTCAAAATTCCAAAACAGTCAATATGCTTGGGCTTGAAATTCTGAGTGTAAATGTTCTTGGGGTGACTCCTAACCCTGAAATGGCCAGGGCTTTGGAGGCCCAAATGCGTGAGTCACTTCAAAAAGAAGCGGACCAGGCTATTTATGAACGAAGAAATTTTGCCGTTGAGCAAGAGCGTATAATTAAGGAAACGGAGCTAAATACAGAAATTGCTGTTGAAGAAAAACAAAAACAAATTGCTGAAAAGCAGATGGAAACCGAAGTGGTTAAACAGGAGAATGAACAAAAGCTTAAAGAAATGGATATGGCTTCTAATATCTCTTTGGAAGATAGCAAACAGAAGCTTATTGAACTAAGGGTTGAAAACGAGAAGAAAGAAGCAGATGTTAAGGAGTACGTTTTGCACGCCAATCTTCGTCCCTACAAAGAATTGGATTGGAAGACACTCATGGCCATCAATTCCAAAGGCATCGATCCTAGAAACCATATTGCGCTCGCTTTTAGAGAATTGGCGGAGAATGCTGATAAAATAGGTAATCTGAACATTTCCCCTGAATTGTTGGAATCTATCATGAGCACCAAGACAAAGTAAGATGGAACTGGACAAGATCATTATTGTTAGAGATAAGACAAGGCTTGAGCAGCTTATTGAACGTTTTAATTCAAAAGCCCAGGCCAAGTTTTATCTCGAACGCTCAGGAGAGGATTTTGGTTTTTACGAACAAGAGCACAACACCTTCTACACTTCACTTACCAATGTTCAAAAAGCAATTTCCCTTTTGTTCAAGAGTAAGATTCTTTTTCGCTCTTATTTGCCAACGTACATGTTCGCCGAAGGGGATTTGGTAGTGGTCATTGGTCAAGATGGGTTGGTTGCCAATACCGCCAAATATGTAAATGGACTTCCTATAGTAGCTGTAAATCCGGATGAGGAACGTTACGATGGTGTTCTTTTGCCCCATGGTCCGCAAACTTTGTTGCCTGCAATTAAAGGTTTTCTTAATGGGACGTATGAATCAAAAAAAGTGACCATGGCTAAAGCTGCCATGAATGATGGGCAAATGCTATTGGCGTTCAACGATTTTTACATTGGATCGGCTTCGCACGTTTCTTCACGGTACAACCTTGAATTCAAAGGAAAAAGAGAAAGCCAATCATCCAGTGGAATTTTGGTATCTACTGGTGCGGGTTCGACAGGTTGGATAAGTTCTGTTTTTAACATGACCAATAATATCAACCAGCATTTTTATAAACAAAAAAGAACATTTAATACAGATTTGGACTGGGAGGACGAAAAATTGCTGTTTGTGGTCAGGGAGCCTTTTTTGAGTAAAATGTCACAAATAGATTTAGGGTACGGAATCATTACGAAAAACACACAACTAAAAATTGAATCCAAGATGCCTCAAAATGGAGTTATTTTTAGTGATGGTATTGAAGCGGACTTCTTGAACTTTAACTCTGGGAACACACTGAGTATTGGAATAGCCAATGAAAAGGCAAATTTGATTATTTGATTTCAAAAACATTTTATGAAAAATATTAAATACGTAAAAGGAGATGCTACTGCTCCACAGACGAGTGGAAAAAACATAATAGTACACATATGCAATAACCTAGGAGGCTGGGGAAAAGGATTCGTATTGGCCATTTCAAAGAGATGGTCAGAACCTGAACAAGCTTACAGAGAGTGGTATAAGTATAGGGAAGAAAATGATTTTGCCTTGGGATTGACCCAATTGGTTCAAGTGGAGGACGATCTTTATGTGGGCAATATGATAGCACAACAGGGCTTGAAGAAAGTTGATAACATTCCCCCAATTCGATATGAAGCGGTTAGGACTTGTTTAAGTGCAATTGCCATAGAGGCCAAAAAATTGGATGCAAGTGTTCATATGCCTAGAATTGGTTGTGGTTTGGCCGGAGGAAAATGGGAAGAGATAGAACCTATTCTATTGGAAACACTCTCATCGCATAACATAGAAGTTTATGTTTATGATTTTGAATAAGTTGGTCGTGATTTGTAAAATGGATGAACTTAAAGTCAGACAATGAAAAAGATTACTTTATATCGTCCGGTTGGATTGAAGGAATTGCAACTAATTGTTGAAAGTGATTTTAAAGCTTTTCCTCCTAGGTTGGAATGGCAACCCATATTTTATCCTGTGATGAATGAGGGATATGCTTGTGAAATTGCCCTGAAATGGAATACCATGGACGAGTTCTCCGGGTACTGTGGATTTGTTACTACTTTTGATATGAATGAAAAGTTTATAGAGAAGTACGAAATCCAAAATGTAGGGGGGTACATTCATAACGAATTATGGTTGCCTTCAGAAGAATTGGAAGAATTCAATAGTAACATCATTGGTGAAATTCAGATTACAAAGACATTTTTAGGCAAGCAATTTGTAACTCCTAAAAGTGGTGTTGTAAATGAAATCATCGAAAGAACCATAGTAAAATAAAAAATGCGCCAACTCTCGCTGACGCATTCCAACACTATTTGTTGACAGAGAAGATCTCTTTCAATTGTTTGACCATACCCCCGTTTCCAGAGAGGGTTATTTCACCAATTTTATCGGCGATTTTTTCAACATATTCCATCTCCTTCAACTTAAAGAGCATCTCGTTTTCTTCCATCAGCTTTGCGGTGTTCAGCAAGCTTCGGGTAGAAGCGGTCTCTTCCCTACGGGTAATGATATTGGCCTGGGCCTGCTTTTGCGCTACCAAGACCTGGTTCATGATGGCCTTCATTTCACCGGTAAGGATCACATCACGAATACCACAGTTCAAAACGTTAACACCCAATTGGGCAGCTGTTGTCTTGATGTCGGCAAACACGGCTTCGGCAATACTTTCCTTACGCTCTAAAAGCTCATCCAAAGTATAGGTGCCAATGTAGGCACGCAAAACCAACTGCATGGCAATGTACAACTGCTTTTCATAGTCTTTGTTGTCCAATAGGGCCTTTTCAACATCAACAACTTTATACTGCGTATAGCAATTGATACGAATAGTGGCCTTGTCTTTGGTCAACAATTCCTGTCCGGCAATCTCCAATTGTAGTTGACGCATATCTGCACTGACAATCTTGATGGTGGTATCATTTTTCCAGAAATGGTACGTACCGCTTTCCAGTATTTTAACATAGACATCATCCACCAAGAGCCCCCCTTTTTCATAAGCTGCAACTTCCAAAGTACGAACATAAGCCCGTAATTGGGAATGACCCAGCATTGCTTTAGGGATGTCTTCTGTGATATAGATCTTGCTAAGGTCCGCTTTGACGAACCCGTAGTCGATCAAACCTTTCCAGAAAGCATATTTGCCCGCGGTAAGGACCTGTTTTAAATTTCCGTTTTCAGAAACCAAAACCAATTCGGCATCCTTGACCTCTACAACATGTAGTATCGCTTCCAAGTTTTTGTCCCGTAGCAAGATTTCCAACGCTATTGGGGCCACAAAGGCTTTGGTAAGGTCATAGACCATCACCTTGGTTCTAAGGCCAACCCAATGAACTCCTTGGGTAATTACCTTTTGGTAATCTCCTTTTTTGAAGACCAAACCTACTTTTCCTGCATTGATTCGTACTTTTTTCAACATCACTTAAAATTTGTGTCCGCCAGTCTTCCGACGGACGAACGGGTTAAACTATATTCATACTTCTAATTAATCACGTTACAAAAGAAACCGTGGTTGTGTATCATCCATTCGATACGGAAGAATTGGTTTTCAATGTTATCGACATTCGTTTTAAGCCATGCATCCAAATGGGCCGCTGATAACAGATGCATCAGTTTTCCAAAAGGAGGGATGACCGGCAACGAAATGGCCCTTTACATCAAAATAGCAATAATTCAAGGTAGTTTCAAGACTGTTGTCTTCTCCGTTGGGGAGAAACAACCGACACAGAACTACGGTTTCTTGTCATTTATAGCCTAACAGGGCTTTGGTGACCAGTTTTAAAAGATGGTCGGCTTTAGAAAATGGATTTACAGTCCATATCCCACGTTATGAGCGTGGTGCTCTAGCCAACTGAGCTACGAGGTTAATAAAGGAGACCTCGGCAGGAGTCGAACCTGCGCATCCTTCTGTTGTTCTGACCAAACTGAACTACAATCCCATTTGGGATTGATGGGATTTGAACCCATGACCTACAGAGTCGAGACCATTTTTTGGAAAACAGTCAAAACCATCAAGTCAAGTTGCACATGAAAACCTAATGCCCCTCGGCAAAGTTTCATACAATAGTGCCGTACAGAGACACCCAACAAGACCAGCTTGATATTTTAATTTCCACATATGTGGAAACTGTTTCAATGAACTTAGTACCCCTTGCCAGATTCGAACTGGCACTTTCGTCGAAACGAACAGATTGGCTCTAAATGCGCTTCCCTACTTTGAATCTTGTTCATTTCGGTGCTTCTGCAAATTCTATTTATTGACGGGCACACCATCAATAATAGCTGAGAATCACAATCTAGTTGCGACTTTCATTCGCTACATCTGGCCCATTGCTTTGCAATGTCCTACCACAGCTCTTCCCTTTGAGCTAAAGAGGTTTTTTTATTATGAAACAAAGTTGAAATTCTACTGCGCAAATATTGTGCGCAGTTAAACTTTCTATGTGCTCCTTGCAGTACCGACGGGAATCGAACCCGTGACCTCCCAAGAGACAGTTGGGCACTCTAGCCATTGAGTTACGGTACTTTGTGGAAGCGGTAGGATTCGAACCTACATGTCGTTTAAGAACCAGATTTACAGTCTGGCGAGCCAACCAATTGCTCAACACTTCCCAATTACCGCTCCCAGATTAGGAGCGGTTTTTAGATTTCTTCTCCTTTCGTTTTTTCTTGTTCTTGTTGTTCTTTGAAAGCTTTTTTTTGATGCGAACAATTTCTTTTTCGGCATAGTCTTGATAATCTGAATTATAAGCGTATACTTTCACCTCTTCCATAGCTCTGATCGCCATTTTGTATTGTCGCCATACCTCAAA
Organism: Croceivirga sp.; assembly: GCA_965230555.1. Classification (GTDB taxonomy): domain Bacteria; phylum Bacteroidota; class Bacteroidia; order Flavobacteriales; family Flavobacteriaceae; genus Croceivirga. The sequence goes on along the minus strand of OZ246014.1, from coordinate 3,662,294 downwards.
CAACCAACTCTGCAAGTTGTAGAGAACGGCTTTGTCCATACCTTTTATGGTCAGGGCAAACTCCAAAACCCTTTGTGCCTCATTTAAATCCTCGTTCATAATCAGGATAGCGATATAATCTGGATAGATATAGGGCAATTCCAGACTGCTTTCCAGTGCTTGTTCAAAACATTCCTTGGCCGCTTCATATTCGCCCAACTGTTCGGCATAAACCTTACCCATTAAGCAAAGTGCCTTCACATTTTTGGCATCATAAGAAAGGGCATAGTTTAAAGCTTCCATGGCCGCTTCAAGCTCATACGGATAAGCCTCCAATGCTTTGAATAGGTACATATTAAAATTTGTTCTTTCCATGATAGTATTATCCTTGGTGCATTGTCAAACCAACTATACTGGCCCTAGCATGCAGTTTTTTGTATAAGTTTCGGAATGTCTATCCCTGACAAATGGATATAAAAAAATCCGAAACACTCTTTTTTGTTGAATGCCTCGGATCTTTTAGCGTCTTTGACGCGCTATGGAAAGAACCGAAGCATATGTATTGATCGTTCTCCAATCAATCGGCTTTTAAAGCAATTTTGATATAAAAGCATAGCTTCGTTTTTATGATTACTATTCTGTTTTTTCGTCCTTTGATCGACGGGGCAAAGATGAACCCTATTTTTGGATTACACAAGAAAAAATTAATTTAATTTATTGAAAATCAATTAGTTGTGTTAATTTTGGATAATAGGTTTCCTGTCCACTTTTCAGCAGATTTTGAACGTTTTACAATCGCTTGTCCCTCAATTGTTTTCTGTTTCAATTACCTTGTTTATGTAGTTTTACTTTTCACACATTCTTTTTAAAATTTTCCATAAAAAAAGCGCCCAATTGGTGTTGGACGCTTGTGTTTTGTATCAAGATTTGTTTTAAATCAACATAAAAATCCATGTATACTAGACACATCGCGTCCCTTTCGCGAGGATAATTCCATTATCCAGCGATAGTCGCACTGACTGAAGAGTGCCCCTGGTTTGATATGTACGCTAGTATTTTTCATATGCGGTGCAAAGATGCGATTATTCTTTGCAATTCCTAAGCTTTTGCTAGGTCACTTTTACTTTTTCATTGTAAATAGGGTAATTCAAACACAATACTTTATTGAATTTAAATTTTGGGAGAAAGTGGCACTTTTATGAATGGAGGTATTTTGATAACCGTTCCAGAACACTATCCTTTTCAAAATACCAATCTGCAAAAGAGATGGGGAATACGGTCACACCAGTTCTGTTTAAAATACGAATACGCTCTATGTTCACCACATATTGGTAGGCACCAGGATAGCCAATGAGATCTATGGCAAAATAGCGTTGCTGTTTTCTTATTAAAAGGTCGAGTGTAATATCGGCTATTTGATAGCCTTCCCAATAATTGTCAAAAGTGTTCAGGGGCAAAGCTTCTTTTACTTGTTCTAAAAAGAGATCATGAAAATTAGTTTTGGAAGTTTTTTGAGCTGTTTTTTGGACTTTGCCATAAACAAGGTACTTTCTTAACAAATCATTGATCTTTAATTCTTTTGGATTTACAGAGAAATAAATGTACTGTTGGTGCCGTGCCCGGGTAATGGAAACGTTGAACACTTCTGGTTTATTAAGATGGATATATGCAGAATGGTGGGTGTTGGCATCCACAACCATTGATAAATACATCACATCTCGTTCTTCGCCCTGAAAATTATAGGGAGTGCCAGTTTTAATACGATGCCGTTCTATGGTTTCTACTCCAAAGTATTCGGATAAAATGGTGGACAGGTATTCTACTTGACTTCTAAAAGGCGATAGGATGCCAATGGATGAGGCCAACTGTGCTTCAAGATCTGATTCTTTGTTAACGAGTTTCCCTATGGCATTGAGCAATTGCTCTGCTTCTATTTTGTTTACCCCATTGGTGTCCCTTTCCCCTTCGCAGGATATAAAATATAAGCCTTGTTCTTTATCATCAGGTTTATTGGTCATCAATCGAAGCTCTTCATTATAAAATTCACCGTTGCTAAAACCAATGATGGGTGGCAAACTTCGGTAATGTTCATCAAGTATGGCTGCTTGGTTTCTGCGTTGTAGTCTGTTAATGGCGATATCCAGTATGCTATGATCTCTGTAATTCAAGAGGAAAGCATCTACATCATCCAATTCAAATCTGTGTTTGAGCAACTGTTGTATGTTTTTTGACAAAAACGATACGTGACGTAACTGATTTGGGTCGCCCGCAAAAACAACCCGTTTTGCACGTTGCATTGCGGGTATGCAAGAAGCTATGTCACATTGTGTGGCCTCATCAATGATGACCACATCAAAAAGCTCTTTTTTTAAGGGCACTTTATCCTTTACTTCCGATAGGTTGATGAGCCAAATGGGAAAGGCATTTAAAATACTATCGAAATCAATTTTTTCAAAAATCTTAATTCGCTCTGTGTCGCTTTTGGTATTTAATGCGCGGTAAAACTCATTAAAATCTTTCCAATGGCCTTCTAAGGTGTTGAGCAGATTTAGAATATAGCTCCACTTTAGAAAGTCTTGCGTTTTCTTGACGGATTTACGATCGTTGATTCCCAACTCAGCTATAATCTCGCTAAGTGCTTCTTGGCGCGATAGCTTAGACCGTATTTGAAGCCATAATGTTTTTAGTTCATGCCAAAATTTGGGTTCTTTTTGGCTTAAAAAAATGCTTTTTTCTTGTTCTATTGCCAATGACAGCCGGAATTCTTCTTCCAACTTTCGGGTACTGTCGTTTAATTTGGATAGCCAGAAATTGAGGTTCAGTACATGGTTGCGCAATTCACTCTTAGAGTGAAAACCATTGAATTCCCCAAACTCTTTATGTATTGAGCGGATAGGATGGTGACTGAGCAAAATCGATTTTAAAAAACGTCTGATCTTGGTGATGTGTTTCCTTCTTCTGCTACCCCTGATGATGCAGTGTTCAAACCCCAATTGGCCGTTGATTTTATCAGCAACCACATCAACGGCCTCATCTGTCCTTGAGGCGATCAAAACCGATTCGCCCCTGCTCATGTGTTCTAAGGCGATGGCTGAAATGGTATAGGTTTTTCCTGTGCCTGGGGGCCCCACAATCAAGGTTACGGGGTTGTTTGCTGCAGAAAGAACCAATCTTTTTTGGGCTTTGCTCAAAATTGTTGGCACCTGTCCTTTGATCACATCGTTGAACTCCGGTAATGGGTCATTGTTGTTTTCAAAAAGGTAAGAGAGGGGGGCGGAAAAATTTGTTGTTGTTGCCAGTTCTTTAAGTTCGTTGAGGACACCCCTTGTTTGCTTCGATTTTTCTATAATGCCCAGCACACTGAAAGGAACGAGCTGATAGGTATCTGTGGATCGCTTTAGTTTGCCCAGTCTGTACCTTAGTTTGCCAATGGTAATGTTCTGCGGATAGCCCAAGAGTTCTTTGCAATCCATTTGTGGAACGTACTTTTTAAAAACATCCACAAGTCCGCGTAATTGCTCAAAAAGCACAACATCGCTGGGCAAGGCTTTGAGCAGAGCATTTTGAAATTTGTCATTGTCGTCCTGGCTGTTCAATAATTGTAACAACGGGTAGTTGAGCTTTCTTGACTTTAGGTCTATTCTGGCATAGTAAAATTCTTCTTTTTTTTCTATACCAATATTGTAATAGAAAAGAGGCGCACATAATGATTGTAGTTTGCCCCTAAAATCAATATAGGTTCCACAGACAAAAAGGGCACCGTAAACAAGCTCTTTTTCTTTCTTGAAAAGTATGGCATTTTTTGCGAGTATTTCTGCTTGTTCGTTGGGCAAAGGCACAATGGGGAAGGCCCCATTGATTAGTTCCTCTTTTTCAAAGAAAATTTTATGGGCCACTTTGGCACCCAAAAAATTGAAGATACTGATGAAACGGTTATCGGATTCATAACACCCGTGAAAATAGTTGATAATGTTTGGTAACATACGAATCATTGTGCCAAAAATAGGTCAGCTAACGCAACGATTGTTGTAATTTTTGGAGTTCTTGTTGAATAAGTGTCAATCGCCCTTCTATCATGTCTGAAAAATCTGGAATACGTTTGCAAAACACATATTTTACTTCCCAAAGCTCTTTGATGGCAGCAATGGGGAGTACAACATCCTCTATATTCTTGTGATCTGCCTTTAGGGCAACTTCACTTGCGGTAAAGTAATATTTTCTAAAGATCACAGAATCTGAGGTGACCACAACACAATGGGTGCCATTGGGCACTTTTTTGAAATCTTTGTCCTGTGCTTGTTGACCTATGACAATATCTTTTGGATAAAAGCCACGGTCATGATGTGTCATTTCAAGATTTTGGACCACAAAAGCCCTGCAATGTTCAGCATCGGGAATCGGCAATTGAATTTTGGGGAGCTTTTTTAAAAACGAGTCTTTACGAAAAGAGGAAGGATATTCTGTCGTTAGGTCGTCCGTAACACAACCGATTTCTGGAAAAATGGCTTTGGTGATTTTTGTGGTATCCGTTGTAAGGTCGCCTTTAAATTTGAGCAATTTATTTACGGTAAGTTCATTGGTTAGTAGGTCATCAATAGATATGCTAAAATAATTAGCAATTTTAATGATGGTGTCTATTTTGGGTTCGCTTCTTTGTTCTTCGTAGGCCCCCAATGTTGCCCTTTTTAAATCAAATAACTCAGAAAAGGCTTGTTGGCTCATGTTTTTGACAGTCCTTATTTTTTTGATGTTTTTTCCAAAAAACGACATATATGCTAATATTATTTGCAATTTAAAAATTAATTGCTATATTTGGTAGACAAAAATAACAAATTGAGCTTTTGGAAGCATGCTTTATAGTGCACATTTAGCTTCTTCTTTAAATTTGGCTATTTTTTTTAGCTGTTTTATTTTTAACAAGGAGAAAACATAGGACAATATTTTAAAGCTTATTTTGGTTACTAAGGTTTAAACAACTCATCCAACACAACATATATGGACAAACATTTTCAAAAAGTAAAAGAATATCTGCAAACGCTTGATTTTGATATTGCGACCGAAAATATCGAAGAGGGCATACTGGTGATCAACAAAGAGCAAGAGGGAATCAAAAACCTTATACTTGGGGTTTTTTCTCCAATTCTCATTATTGAGCAGCACATATTTGATATAGTGCCCAATGATAAAAACATCTACAAGGACCTCCTTAAAAAAAACAGGGACATTGTGCACGGGGCCTTTGTATTGGACGAATCCGGTGAAAAGGTAATATTCAGGGACACCTTACGGTTGCAAAACCTCGATCTGGACGAATTGGAAGGCTCCTTAAACTCATTGAGCCTGTTGTTGAGCGAATATGCAGCGCAAATTATAAACTATTCAAAATATTAATCATGGTAAATTTTTTTAAAAGACTATTCAAAATTGGTGAAGCAGAGGCTAATGCTGTAATTGACAAAATGGAAGACCCCATTAAATTAACAGAGCAGGGCATTCGCGATATGAAGGGTGATTTGGAAAAAAGTCTGGAATCTTTGGCGCAGGTAAAGGCATTGGCCATACGTGCCAAAAACGATACCGACGAGTTTTTGGCAAAAGCTGAAGATTATCAGCAAAAAGCAATGCTTATTCTTCAAAAAGGGCATAAGAACGAAATTGATGGCGTTGAGGCCGACCGTTTGGCCAAAGAAGCACTGATCAAAAAGGAAGCTGCGAACCAGCAAGCCGCCCGAAGCAAGAACGACTCAGAAAAGTTTGACAATTCTGTGGCCGCGTTGGAAAAAAACGTTCAAGAGATAAAGCAGAACATTTCCCGGTGGGAGAATGAACTTAAAACCCTAAAAGCTAGGGTTAAAGTGTCCAAGGCTACTAAAAACCTGAACAAGCAAATGGCCGAGATTGACAGTTCGAGCACGGTTTCAATGTTGGAGCGTATGAAAGAAAAGGTGCAACAAGAAGAAGCCTTGGCCGAAGCTTATGGCGATATTGCCAATGCCTCAAAGTCCATAGATGAAGAAATAGACAAGGCGGCCGATGTATCTGCCACCACAGCCGATGAAGACCTGGCCAAGCTTAAAGAACAACTGGGCCTGAACAAAGAATAATAACCACTAAAACGCCCCATAAATTTTGGAAACACTTTACCATATAGCCACTGGCAGTGTGAACCTGCCACTGACCATACTTTTTGTACTCTTATTGCTGTACTGGATATTGTCAATATTTACGGGGCTTGATTTTGATATAGACGCCGATATTGATATAGATATTGATGCCGATGTAGATGTGGATGTCGATGTGGAATCGGGCAGTAGTATTGATATTCAGGATGTTGGAAATACAGAAATTAAAAGAGAAGATGTTGTAAGAAGAAGGGGGAAACTGAACCTGTTACAGGTCTTTTTGATTTACTTCAACTTCGTTGGTCTTCCCTTTATGTTCACACTCACTGCTTTTGTTCTGTTCTGGTGGGGCATCAGTATGTTTGGCACGTCTATAACGCATAGCTTTGATTCAAGTTTTGGGTATGTCTTCTTTTTTGGGGGTATCATTCCCGCACTGTTCGTTACAAAATTGTTTACTGCTCCTTTTAAGGCGTTCTTTAAAAATTTCAATAACAAAGGAGAAAACGAACTTGAAATGTTGGGCCGCCAAGGCGTATTGACCACAGAACTCAGTGGTGATAAAATGACCACCTTGGAAGTGTTGGTTTTGGAAGATCCCATAAAAGTTTTGGTACAATCAAAAGACGGAGCGTATATACCTGCCAATTCAAAAGTTGAAGTGGTGAATCAGGTCAAGAACAAATCAATTTATTTAATCGAACCTATTAATTATTAATAATACAGTACTTATGAATGCACTACCATCGTTAGCAATATTTATCATAGGGGCCATTGTCTTCCTTGTGGTCACTTATTTTGTCATCATCGCCATATTTTATAAAAAGATTCCGCAGGGCCAGGCATTGGTCCGGACAGGGTTCGGAGGAACGGCAGTAGCCTTTGATAAGGGGCTTTACGTGATTCCTGTCCTGCATAAATTGGAGATTATGGATATCTCCATCAAAAAGATAGAAATAGAGCGAACGGGTGCCAATGGACTTATCTGTAAGGACAACATTCGTGCAGATATTAAAGTGGCATTCTTTATCAGGGTAAACAAATCAAAGGCAGACATAATCAATGTCGCACAGACCATAGGTTGTGCGAGAGCTTCAGAAATGACCACCATCAAAGGGCTGTTTGATGCCAAGTTTTCCGAGGCACTGAAAACGGTAGGCAAAAAATTCGAATTTGTAGAACTTTACGAAGCCCGTAGGGAATTCAGGGAAGAGATCATCAATATTATCGGAACTGACCTTAATGGATATGTTTTGGATGATTGTGCGATAGACGATTTGGAACAAACGGCTTTGGGGGTACTTAAATCCGATAATATTCTGGATGCTGAGGGCATTAAAAAAATTACAGAATTGACAGCGGCCCAAAATGTAAAATCAAACCTTATCAAAAGGGATGAAGAAAAAGTAATTCGCAAGCAAGATGTAGAAGCAAGGGAGGCAATTTTGGAACTGGACCGCCAATTGGCCGAAAAAGAAGAACAGCAAAAACGTGAAATCGCCAATATCAAATCGCGTGAAGAAGCAGAAATCATCAAGGTTTCAGAAGAAGAGAAGTTAAAATCTGAAAGTGCCCGTATTGCCACCGATGAAAAAATTCAAGTAGCGGAAGAAAACAAACTTCGCCTAGTAGTGGTGGCACAAAAGAATAAAGAACGAACCACAGCTGTAGAAACTGAACGTGTTGAAAAAGACAGGGCTTTGGAAGCCACCGAAAGAGAGCGTGTGGTAACCTTGGCGCAGATTGAAAAAGACAAGGTGGTCGAAGTAGAAAAGAAGAACATCCAAGATGTTATACGTGACCGGGTAATGCTGGAAAAAGGCGTGGTCGAAGAGCAAGAGAACATGAAGGATATTCAGGCCTTCAAAGGGGCCGATAGGGAAAAGCAAGTAAAGGTCACCCTTGCCGAAGCTGCCGCCGAAGAAGATTTGATTAAAACGCTAAAAGCTGCTGAAGCACAAAAAGAAGCGGCAAAACAAAAAGCGGAAGAAGTCAATATAGAGGCACAGGCCCAGAAGGAAGCCAGTGAGAAAGAGGCCGAAGCCAGAAAAACGTTGGCAGAGGCAAAGGCCAAAGAAGAAGCGACAATAGGGCTGTCAGAGGCAGAAGTAATGCATGCCAAGGCAGACGCATCTGAACGTCAAGGAACGGTAGAGGCACTGATCATAGAGAAGAAGGCCAAAGCAGAGGCCGCAGGTATCGAAGCCAAAGCAGATGCCATCAAGAAAGAAGGACTGGCCGAAGCCGAGGTGATAAAAGAAAAGGCCATAGCAGATGCCGCAGGTATCGAAGAGAAAGCAAATGCCATGAAGAAATTGGATGGCGTGGGCAAAGAACACGAAGAGTTTAAACTTCGATTGGAAAAAGAACTGCAAGTAGACTTGGCGCACATCAACATTCAGAAAGAAATTGCAGATGCACAGGCAATGGTGCTATCAGAAGGGTTAAAAGCTGCAAATATTGATATTGTTGGAGGTGAATCGATGTTCTTTGATCAAATTGTAGGGCAGATCACCAGGGCCAAAGGCTTTGATAGATTGGTACAGCACTCAGAACAGGCACAAGACATTAAAGACGCTATTCTGGGCACGGAAGATGTAGCGGGCAACCTGTTGAATCGTGTGAAAGATTTTGCAGAACAATACAACATCTCTTCAGAAGACCTAAAAAACTTGTCGGTAGCCGGCCTATTGATGGATTTAAAGGGCAAAGCAACCAGCAATGACGAGAGCAATATGTTTGAAAACTTATTGAATCTTGCCAAAAGCTTGGGGCTGGGCAACAAGAAGTTGAAGTAATCACTAATAACGCCCTTGCCTTGAAAGCGAGGTAAGGGCCTTTTTGTAACCGCCATTATCCTTGAAACATTTTCCATGATCAAAAGTTTTTTACGATGGTTGTTTAGTACCGGTGACCATCATAATGACACTCACGAAATATTAAAGAAGAACCCTGCTTTTAAAAGCGTTAATGAAATGTCGGGATTAGAAACCAGCACAAATAATATAAATGGGTTTGTTCTAGAAAAAGGAAAAATTGAAACTATTTATACCCCTGATTTAGGATTGGAAAAAGACTTTAGGCTTGCAGAATGGTGTGTCAAAACAGGGCAAGTTGTAGAGCCGGGAAAAGTAGTTTGTTTGCTTGAAAACGAAGATGTTACCGTGGAGTTTGAAAGTTGTTATAAAGGACGGATGATACCAATTTGTGCATTACATCAAAAACTTGAAGTAGGGGACGAAATCTTTAAAATTGAAGGGGTTTGATATGATAAACCTTGCCTGTTTGTATCCATCAATTCAGCAACGATGCCGTTGGTAGTATGCTTCAATAAAAATAAATAGTAGCAATGCAAGAACAACAAGAAAACACTCCTAAAGTAACGCTTGATGGGAGTACCTATGATATTATTCAAAGCCGCTTAAAAGAGCAAAAAAACAAGCTACAGTCCCGTTTAAATCAACTGAACGATAGCAGAAAACTCGTTTTTGGCAGTGTGGCCACCAAACTGGTGGGCAACAACCGTATAAATACCGAAAACAATTGTATTGCTAGGGATATTATTACTATCGGCGATAACATTATACTGGGCTATAATGTACATTTCGGGCTGCGGACAAACATTCAATTGGAAGATGTTTTTGGTATTTATCAGTACACCGATGGTCATTTTGCCCCACAATCGTTGGCACTTGTCCAAGATGAGGTTTTTCTGAACGATTTTGTCAACCTTTACAAATACTATCGAAACACCATTTTTTCCAAATTCGCCATGGTGGGCAATTACCTGCACATGGTTTTTCAGTTGAGCGATAGCATCTCTGACATTAAAACCTTTAAATGGTTGGTGAGCGATGACAAATTGGTCTATCAGAACAACCGCAGTGAGCACGAGTTCAAAATGCCGAACCAGCATGAATTCAACTGGATCGAAACCAATAGGGATATGCAACGTTATGGTAATTATCCACATGTTTCAATTCTGGATAAGGTGTTTGTGGAAACAGTGGACGGAGACCTTACCATAAAAATTGAGGACAATACCGATGAAGGTTTGGGTATTTTTCGCGAAGATGTAATCCATAAAGACCAAACCTTGGACGATGGTCAGTTTCGGTATGCGGAAATAGGCAACCTTATTGCCCTAGAGATAAAGCCCTTTCAAGAACAACCACGCTATTTTGTGTACAATCACAAAATTCAGGAAGTCAAAAAAATACCCAGTATAAAATATGCCTGCGTGTTGCTTCCCAATGATCAAGGGGTTATTTATCCCAGCGGATACTATTTGCAGTCTGGTGCCTTTAAATTATTCGACAACGACTTAGGAAAAGTACAGTTTCAAGAAAAAATAAGCTCGCCCAATGGAGAAGATTTTTTATATGTGTTTTATGAAAGCAATGAAGGACTGTACGTACTTATGTCCTACAACGTCATTGAACAAGAGGTCAAGACCCCAATCATCTGTAATGGGTTTACACTTTTAAAAAACGGAGAGCTCTGCTACTTTAAAACCGATAATGAGCAAACAAGGCACCATATCATTCAAATATGGCAAACCACATTTATGCAAGGCAATGTACTGCCTTCTGAACATACCGATACACTGCTCTATAAAATCGGGAACAAAGATATTGTAGAGGCCATGGCCGAATGCCAATCGTTGATTACGCTCCTGAACAAAGAAGACGATTACGATGGACTGTACGATGATTTGGTCAAGTTTTCCACCGATGTTCTGGATAGCTACTATTGGTTGCATGAAGAAGAAGCCCACCAACTTCACATTCCGCTAAAGGCGATTAGCGAAACTGCGAATTCGGCCATTGATGAGTTTGAAAAAGTGGTTCAGCTTCGAAAAACGGCTGCCAAAACCACCAAAGCGACCCAAGGGACCGCAGAAGAAATCTTCGGAAAAATAAAGAGCAGTTCGTTCAAGACAATAGATGATTTTGTCCAAATCCTTGATAGGTTGCGTTCTTTTCGAGGTGAGGTGATCGGCCTAAAAGAAGTACGCTATGTTGACCTTTCCTTTATTGATGGGTTGGAAGAAGGCATCGTTGAGCAGACCGAAAAGGTATCGCAACGATGTGTACTGTTTTTGACCAACGACAAGGCTCTTTTGCCCTATCACGATAGGGTAGCGGAAAAACAGGGGCAACTTGAAAAGGTGACCAAGGTGATCGACACCAAAAAGCTGGAAGAAGAGGTCAACCAGATAGCAACAGACTTAGAAATGTTGATTGATATCGTTTCTAACCTAAAAATTGAAGACAGCTCGCAGACCACCAAGATCATCGATAATATTTCCTTGATTTTCGCTACGATCAACCAACTTAAATCGGGTATTAAAAATAAAATAAAATCACTGTCGGCCAAAGAATCTGGGGCAGAATTCGTTGCGCAGCTAAAGTTGGTCAATCAAAGTGTCATCAATTACCTTGACATTGCCAATACCCCTGAAAAAACCGAAGAACTCCTCAATAAAGTGGCACTTCAGCTAGAAGATCTGGAAGGAAGGTTTGCCGATTTTGAAGATTTCATTTCTCAAATCATAGAGAAACGCGAAGAGGTCTACAATGCCTTTGAGGCTAGAAAAACAGCACTCATTGAAGCCCGAAACAAAAAAACGACCGCCTTACAGAATTCGGCAAAACGAATTCTAAAAGGTGTGGTAAAGAAATCGTTCACCTTTGACAATCTAAACGACATCAATGGCTATTTCGCCGGCGATTTGATGGTGAGCAAAATTCGGGATATTGTAAAACAACTTCTTGAACTGGATGATTCGGGAAAGGCCGAAACCATAGAAACCGCGGTTAAAGTAGCCAAGGAAGATGCGATTAGGAAACTAAAGGATAAGCAAGACCTCTATGAAGATGGTGAAAATATCATTAAACTGGGCACACATAAGTTTGGGGTGAACAAACAGGCTTTGGACCTAACGATTGTTTATAAAGACGAATCGTTGTACTATCACCTCACAGGCACCGATTTCTATCAAGAAATCAAAAACGAAATCCTGGCCCAATCCCAAAAATATTGGGATCGGGAATTGGTTTCAGAGAACGATCAAGTCTACAGGGCGGCCTATTTGGCCTACAAGGTTTTTAAGAACAATATCGTTGCTGAGTTGTACGACCTATCTGAAACATCATTAAAAAAGCTGGTCACCGAAGAGACAACAAAAAATTATGACGAAGGTTATGTAAAGGGGGTGCATGACGATGATGCCGCCAAAATTCTAAAAACATTGGTCGCCAAACACCACAATTTGGGGTTGTTGACCTACTCGCCCGAAGTACGTGCCTATGCACAATTTTTTTGGAAAACCCTGCCCCAAGCTGAGTTCGTGCGTTGGAATGAACTGCTAAAAAATGCTGGTCAGGTACTACAGGCCTTCCCAAACAGCAAGGCACACCAAAAAGTTGTATTGCAACTATCCGAAATGGTTTCCCGTTATGCGGTTAAAACCCAACTTTTTGATGAAAACCTTAGCCTTGCCATAGCAGCGTATCTGTTTGAGGAAATAAAGGACCATTCCGATTTTGTGATGAGCTATAATGCACAGGAAAGTTATGCTCAGATGATTAAGGAGTTAAAGCGTAAAAAACTCTATTCGCAGGTAAAAGAGAAGGTCGGCATTGTTCCGAACAGTGGTGGGGAAGATGATGTCCACCAAGAAAAGATATCGCTGGCGTGGCAATGGGTCAAAGCTTATTTGGGAAACTCTTCGGCCCAAAATGACCAATATTTACAAGAAGTATGTTGTTTGTTGTTGTTTCCGCACGGTAGCAGAAGCATTTCGATAACCCCAGATGCCAAAATTGATAAAATGAAGGGCAGCCATGCCACCTTGGTGGGGGGTGGATTTCATTTTGAATACCATCAATTCATACAATTGTTGGAAGATTTTAGCACACAAGAAGTTGTTGGTTTTAAGCAATTTGCAAAGGTGAAACACGAACTCACCGAAGCGGTAAAAACCAACTTAAAGCTCAACGAATTTCAACCAAGGGTTCTGTCCTCTTTTGTGCGAAACAAGCTGATTGATGAAGTCTACCTGCCTTTGATCGGTGATAACTTGGCAAAACAATTGGGCAGTGTAGGAGATAAGAAGCGTACCGATAGAATGGGAATGCTTTTGTTGATTTCACCGCCAGGTTATGGTAAGACTACTTTGATGGAGTATATGGCGAATAGGTTGGGATTGATTTTTATGAAAATCAATGGTCCAGCCATTGGTCATGAAATTACCTCTATTGATCCCAGTGTGGCCAAAAACTCAGCAGCTAAGGAAGAGTTGAAAAAGCTGAACTTGGCTTTTGAAATGGGAAACAATGTCATGCTGTATTTGGATGACATACAGCACTTTAACACAGAATTTTTACAGAAGTTTATATCGTTGGCCGATGGAACTCGAAAAATAGAAGGGGTCTACAATGGAGTGGCCAAAACGTATGATTTGAGGTCGAAAAAATTCTGTGTGATCATGGCAGGCAATCCATATACGGAAAGTGGTGATAAATTTCAGATTCCAGATATGTTGGCCAATAGGGCAGACATCTATAATTTAGGGGATATCATTGGTGATACTGCCGATTTGTTTGAGCTGAGCCTAATTGAAAATGCGTTGACCTCCAATCCTATTCTACAACAATTGAGCAGTACTAATTTTGAGGATGTATATCCACTGATCAATATGGTAGAACGTGATGCTGAAGATGCCTCGCTGCTCAAAGGCAATCATACCCAACAAGAGATCCAAGACTATATGGCTGTGTTGAAAAAAGTGATTGCGGTTCGTGACACGGTGCTCAAGGTGAACGAAACGTACATAAAATCTGCAGCAATGGAAGATGCTTACCGCACCGAACCCTCTTTTAAATTGCAAGGATCATATCGCGATATGAACAAACTGGTGGCCAAAGTAGTGCCCATTATGAACGATGAGGAATTACAAACCCTTTTGTTGACGCATTACGAAAGCGAATCTCAAACCTTGACCAGGGCAGCAGAGGCAAATTTGTTAAAATACAAAGAGTTGGCAAAAACCATTACCAAATCTGAAAAAGCACGATGGGAGTCCATCAAGGAAACTTTTGTGCAAAAAACCAAAGCCAAGGGGTTGGGTGACCAAGCCGCTATGTTTCAACTCTTAGAACAGGTATCAGAGTTTAATAAGCATTTGGGGGGTATTCAAGAAGTCTTGCAAAAGCGGGGGGGTGAAAAATGAACTTAAAGGTTTTTTTTAGTGTCAGATTCACCTATACTTTAAGGTTAAGTAGAGGCCTGCACAAATAAATTTTAAAACATTTAATCAAATTGTCCACCTGATGCCAGCCCAACCTCTATTTTTTGCTCCAACCGGTTCCCTTTTTCATCCATAACGGATAAGAGATAATCCCCAGGTTCTGGGGTCAGGGCCAGTTCGTGAAACTCTTGGGTAGTGCCCAAAAATTGATTGTCAAGGTACCAGAACACTTCGTTTTCCGGCTGTTGGTGGGCCAATGAGAAGACCACTTCGCCCAAGCCGCCGCCAAATTCCCTGGGTAGTAAAATGGTTTCGTTCTTTTTGGGAAAGATAAACTGCATCAAGGGTTGGTTCTGGGGATCGCAGCCCTTTAAAAAAGGAGGGACTTCACGGTATTCTGGATGTTTCTTGCCATAATAATGGGCCAAGACCGGCGGCAGGACGAACCAACTTTTCCTTGTAATGGCATCAAGGGGATAACAATCAGCGGTCACCTGATGGCTCTCAGCGGTATTTAAGAGCAAGGTTTTGTGATAGGGGCAGGTCTCGGTCTGTAGGCCTTTGCGGGGCACCCATTCTTGGGTGGTCGCTTCACAGTCCAGATTGGCCAGATATCCACTTTGCGCACAGGTGGTCACTTCAACCAAATCATCAAATGGGGTGCTGAACCATCCGCTAGGGGGCAGGCCTTCCAAGACATCAAAGAGTAGGGGGGCGGCCGCCTGTATGCCGGTTAGTCCAGGACGACCTTCACCGTCGGCATTGCCCACCCAGACCCCGATGGCATAGCTTGGGGTGACGCCAATGGCCCAGGCGTCCTTAAAGCCAAAACTGGTGCCCGTTTTCCAGACAATGGGTTGCGATTCGTTGAAAAAATGCCAATTTTCCTGTCCGCTAGGACGGTTCACTTTTTGTAGGGACTCAAAGACCTTGAATAGGGCACCCGCACCCAGTGCAGGCGGATGTGGAAGTTTTTCTGGGGAATTATGTTCAATGGGATTCAAAAAAGAGGCTTCCTCAAAGGCGTTCTTTGGATATTCACTGGAACTGTTATTAAAAAAATTCAATGTTTTGGCCATGCCGCCATAGGCATTGGTCAATTCCCAAAGCGATGATTCTGCCCCACCCAAGATCAAGGAAAGGCCATAGTGATCGGCCGATTGGTCAAGGGATCTTATGCCCATTTTAGGGAGTTGCTTAAAGAACTTGGGCAGTCCGTATTGGCGCAACAAGCGAACCGCGGGAATGTTCAATGAACGCGATAGGGCCACATTTACTGGGACTACCCCATCAAAACCGCCATCAAAGTTCTCGGGCTGGTAACCATTGATAACGGTTGGGATATCCTTGACCAAAGTTCTGGGCAATACCATTCCTTCATCCAGGGCAGCGGCAAACAAGAGTGGTTTTAAAATACTTCCCGTACTTCGCTTTCGTTGGATGATATCAACAAAAGGATCATGCTCCTTTGTTGTGGGGGCGTTGCCCACATAAGCCAGTACTGTGTTTGTTTCCAGGTCCAGAACCATAAGTGCCAGATTATGGACTTGGTTTTGGTGCAACACCAGATGATGGTTTTTTGCCAACCGATTGCAGTGTTTCTGAAGCTTTAGGTCAATGCTCGTTCTCCATCGGGTTGAGGAAGCCTTTGTGCGGAGCAATTCCACCAGATGGGGAGCGGTTTCGGGCAAGGGGAGCGGTCTTTGGGGCAGCGGTTCTTCCAAGGCCAGTTCATAATCTATCTCACCTATTACCTCTTTGGCCAATAATTTTTTGAGGAGTCGGTTTCGTTTTTGGAGCAATTGCTCATCTTTTGTGCCGGGAAAAATAAGTGATGGCGCATTGGGCAAAACGGCCAAGGCAGCGGTCTGTCCCCAGCTCAATTGGTGCGGGGGAATGCCGTAATAACGCCATGAGGCCGCATCCAGCCCCACCACATTTCCCCCAAAAGGGGCATGCGAAGCATAGAGGGCCAAGATTTCTTTCTTGGAATGCCCCACCTCCAAACGGGTTGCCATGAACAGTTCGATGAGCTTTTCGCCATAGGTGCGCCTTTTGTTTTTTCGGCTTAAACGGATCACTTGCTGGGTCAGCGTGCTGCCGCCACGCCTTGAGCTTGTGGTCAAATTTTGCCAAAGGGCCTTTGCAATGGAAACGGGATTAAAGCCCGGGTGTTGGTAAAAATGTTCGTCCTCAAAATAACGGATACAGGCCTCAAACTTATTGGGCACCGAATCCGTTGGTGGAAAACGCCATTGCCCGTCATTGGCAATTCTTGCTCCCAAGAGTACACCCTCTTTGCTTTCTACAACTGTGGCGTAATTGGATTCAAATAGCTGCTTGGGCAAGCAGAACAGCCACCATAAAAGAAGGGCCAATAACAATAGGATTTTGAACTTATAAAGCTTTAAATAATTATATAATCTTTTTTTAATCAAATTGGTAAGGTGGATTTGAGTTGAAAATTCCAAACAAAGTTACCGATAGCTCCCCTCTTTAGAAAAGAGGGGCATGAATTCCGAGTTAGACGAGGAAGAAAGGGGAGATTGAATTTATATTTATTATCAATCCCTCCGTCTTCCGCTCTGCGGAATCCACCTCCCTTTTCTAAAGGGAGGAGCTTCTAAGTTTTGAAATTATTTCTAATCTCCGAAATAACAGAATCTAAATGATCAAAAACCATTTTATTTTCAAACCTAAGGACGGTAAAACCTAAATTTTCCAAATGCTTGGTTCTTCTTTCATCATTTTCTTCAGCGGTGGGGTTCATATGGATCTGCCCGTCCAGTTCAATGATTAACTTTTCACTGGGACAATAAAAGTCAACAATATAATAATCAATGCTGTGCTGCTTCTGAAACTTTCTGCCATCAAGTTGTTTTGCCTTTAGGTGCTTCCACAAGAAGGCTTCGGAGGGAGTGAGGTTGCTTCTTAACTCTTTCCGCTTGTCCAACATTTCCTTTTTGTTGTGGTTCCTGTCGATCATGTAATCCATTTTTAACTCCCCTCTTTAGACATGTGCTGAGTTTGTTGAAGTAAAAGAGAGGTGGTTTTGCGAAGCACAAGTGGGGAGATTGATTATAAATGCTTTTCAATCCCTCCGTCACCAAGCAAAGCGTGGTTACACTTCCCTTTTCTATAGGGAGGTGCTTTTGTGTGTTATTTGTTGATTTCCACCCATTGCCCTTTACTTCGTGAAAAATAATCGTTGTCATACATGGCTTCGGCTTGTGCCCCCGGCAAATAATAATTGCCCATATAGGAGGCGTTCAGTTTTAGGGTAAAGGTCTTCGACTCTCTTCCCTGTAACCCAAAATAATAGTTGACTCGATCATCACGAATGTCCACATAATCTGCCGTGGTCGAATTTGGGGTGCCCAATTCGGTAAAGCTGGTGTTCACAATTTCCCAGCCACTGGGGAAAATTTGTGTCAATGCAATGTTGTCGACAAAATCAGCCGTGGTGTTGTATACCGATATTTGCGCTGTTATTTCGGTGCCCTGCATTAAGGTCGATGGGTCAAGGGTCTTACCGCTTCCATCCAAGAATTTGGTGGTAAGTTGTAATCCCCTTGATTCGGTGAGTTCTTCTCCCAAGGGCAATTTGCCATACTGCACCAAGTTTGCGTAGACCAGATTGCCCTGATTGTTTTTCAGGTTGATGGAATTACTGCCCATACCCGTTTTTAGGGAACGCTGCACAATTGATTTTGGGGATTCGATGCTTTTGCCATCCAAAGAGATTTTTATGGATTTGCCCCCGTTCTTCACCACCATTTTTGATAGTGCCAAAAGGGCGAAAGCCGTTTCTTGGGTGCTGTACCAACTGCTTGAATTCAGGTTTCTAGCCAAGCCCTGGGCTAGGTTGCTTTGCTGGTCATCGCCCAAAACGACCATGGTTTCCAAGGCCATGGCACGATTTCTAAATACAGAACCGTAAGTGTGGTAATCGTATCGGTAGGGCCTAAAGTCGATATTCGCTTTTGCGGCCAAATCCTTGGCAATGCGTTCTTTTCCGATGAGGGCATAGGCGGCGGCCAAACGCCATTTGGCATTGTTGCTCAATTTTTTTGCCCCGCGCAATCGGTTCATGGCAGAAAGTTCGGGTTCCCCGGCAAGGGCCAAGGTATAGAGGCGGTATGCTTGGGCCAGATCGTTGTTGTACGATGTTTGTTGGTTGCTCCATTGCCGGGCGGTTTTCTTTTGGTAGCGCACCCAGTTGCTTAAAAAAGTGAGGGGCAGGGCATAGCCTTTCTTCTTGGCCTCAAGCATAAAATGCCCAGCGTAACTGGTGCCCCAATCACTGGCATAATAGGCCCCGGGCCAATAGCCTAGGCCGCCTTCCGCTAACTGGCGATCCCCAATTTTTCTAATGCCTTCCTTGATATGGTTCTCCATTTCCTTTTTCTTGTCAAAGGAAACATCCATGATGTCGGGTAGGAACAACTGTGGGAATACCGCCGAGGTCGTTTGCTCAATGCACCCGTGGGGGTAACGCACCAGATAGTCCAACCGTTTTTCCAGATTCATGGGCGGTAAGGTGGACAGTTCCAACGTGCTTGCATTGCTGCCCGCTGTGCCAAAGGCGTCAAAAGCGATGTCCAGGGCCGCATTGGGCTGCAACTCGTACAGGGTGGTTTTGGAGGATATCGGGTTCGGGTTTTCCACATCCAATTCAATTTTATAACTCGCTTTTTCCCCACCACCGGTGGCATTCACTTTTATTTTTTGGATGGAAGGATGAGGCAGTACTTCAAAATCAAAATACACCATTTGTTCCCCTACCGAAGCAAACTGAAGGTTTTTTGTGGTAGCCCCAAGCGGTTTTAGGGCATTGCCGGCGTTGATGCTTATTTGGGCATTCTTTACCTTCTTTTCCATGGCAAATACCGTAACAGGAATGGTCACTTTTTCACCGGGTGAAAGTTTTCTGGGAATGGAGGCCAAGACCATCAGGGGTTTACGCACGGGAACGCTCTTACCGGTATGGCCGTAGGCACTTTGGTCATTACCGGCGACCACCATGGCCTTGATTGCGCCTATATAATTGGGCATCTCCAATTTGTGGGATGCGGTTTCCCCTGCTTTTAATTTGAAGGGCCCCAAATAGGTGACCACAGGCTTAAAGCGTTGTGCTTTTCGGTTTTTGGCACCAGCGCCTATACCACCTCCGCCAACGGCATAAATGTTGCCCACATTTACCGAATACGATCCCATGACATCATCAAAAATATCGAAGGTTTTTACGCCCAAGGCCTGCTTGGAATAAAAGGCCGAATGTATATTGGGAGTGGTATAACGGGTCAGGTCCAAAAGGCCTTCATCAACAACGGCCACCGTATAGGTCATGGGTTTTTTATTGGCCTCGCTCACTTTTATGGTATAGCTTTCTTCGGGTTTCAATACATCGGGGAGTTGCAATTGGGGTTCTAAAATGGTCTCCGGATTTTCAACCAGAATGGGAACAATACCATACATTCTAATGGGCAGGTCGTTGTCCATACTGCCATGGGGCTGCAACAGCGAAATGTTCACAAAGACATTGGGGGCCATTTCTGGGGTAATGGGCAGTTTTACCTTGGTTTCTTTGCTTTGGGTATCCACCCAAAAGGTGGATAGGACCTCACTGCCGTTTTCAACACTAACCAAGGCTTTGCCCCCCTGTGAGGAAGGGAAAGTAATGACCGCCTCTTCCTGGGTTTGGTACTTTTCCTTATCTGTGGCAAACAATAAGATTTTGGCACTTTCGCTATCACCATCAGCCGGCCGTTTCCACCAGTCCTTATAAAAATAGGTGGTCATTCCGGTGGCATGGCCCGATACTGGATCAATGATGCGAAGCAGGTAACGGCCACCTTCGTTATCGGGAACGGTAACATCAAAACTGGCCTTGCCGTTGCTCTTGGTGGTCACGGAGAAGGACTGCATGGGGCGGTGTATTCGGCTGTTTTCATAACGGGAGAGGTTGTCCCTACCCCTGTTCCACCACCAGCGCCATTCAATTTTAAAGAGTTTTACCTGTAGTTTTCTATTGCCGATGGGTTTTCCTTTCACATCAACCGAAACCACATCAAAATTGACCTTGTCGCCCGTGGTGTACGACCCCCAGCGGTCTGGTTCTGGGGATTGCAAACCGACAAAGTGCGTATAGGGGGCCAAATTTTTGGAATGGACATCCATGGAAAAATCACCCCCGCCTTCAAAGGCCTTGGTGGTAAAAGTGGCCTGTAGCATTCCGGGTGCTTTTGCTCCCACTTCTATTTTTTTACTGAAGTTGCCCTTGCCCTCAGTGTCCAAAGAGCCTTTAAAGAAAGGCATTTCCTGTGTAGAGAACTCTCGTACGGGATCCGTAAAGCGATAGTTTTTAAAGTCTGGGAAGGCTGTGGTCGCATTCCGAAGCTTTACATCCATTTCAAACTTGATATTGCGGGCTGGTGCCCCGTGCAGCCATTGGACCATGGCACTGCCAGAAGTGCTTTTGTTGGCGGTAAGCACCTCATCGTCAAAATCCAAGGCAATTTTAAGTCGGTTGGGCTTTACCGTGGCCACTTTGAGCGTTTTGCTGAACTGTGCGCCGCCAACCAATATTTTGGCGTTCCAATTGCCTGTTGGGGCATCTTGGGCGGTTTTAATGGGGAAATAATAAAAATCATCCGCTTTTTTGGCCGTGTTTTGAGGCGTGCTTTGGCCATTGAGAACGTTTCGCTGTACCAATTTGCCCTTGGGGTCGGTCACCTCCAAGACCACGGGATGGTTTTCGGGCAAGGGATTACCCTTGTCATCTAGCACAAAGGTCAGGTGTATGGTGTCACCAGGACGGTGAACCCCGCGCTCCGCATATAAAAATCCTTGAAGTCCTTTGTTGAGCTGTTTTCCTGAAACATCAAACTTACTTAAGCTAAGCGCCTTGCCGTCCTCTAGTTTGGCATAGGCATAGTTGTTGCTATGCTTGGCCATGACAAAGGCCACTTGGTTATCGGCATCTAAAATCGCCAATCCATCCGTATCGGTAGTAACCGTGGCCAGAGCCTGTTGCTGGTAATTGTAAAAAGTGACCTCTGCATTGGCTTGGGGCTGTGCGCTGCGTAGATCTGTGGTATAGGCGTGATAGCTGTTGTTGTTGCCTTTTTTGACGATAAGGCCCAAATTGCTTCCCAATAAATGGGTGTAGGCTTCCCTGTCTTGGTTGTAGTAGGCGGGGTGGCAGGGGTTGTCGCGCTCCCGCCAATTATAGGTGCTCCTGCGCCAATTGTACATTTGGTTGTCCCAGAACAATTGCTCGCGTTCCTCCTCCTCCTCACGGGAGTCCCCAGTGGCCACTTCCTCCTCATAGTGATCGTCATACTCATGTTCCGCTTGGGTTGTTGCGCCATCACAGGCGTAAGTAGAGTGCTCTGGGTTGAATTTAAATTCTACCCGGTACAAGGCCCCTGGGTCGGGGGTGAGGAGTTTTGAAAGGTCCAAGGCATGGGCTTTCCATTGATTGGTGGAGGCGTCATTGCCCAAGTCCAGCACTTTGAACGCAACGCGGCGACCCACTCGTTTTAAATCGTGCGGATAGCTGGTACCCAGATTGCTCTGCTGTAAATGCTGCAAGACATTGTCCTGGAATATTTTAATGACGCGTACCTCTACTGCTGTAAGGTTGACGGTCTCAAAGTAAATAGGGGTTTTGTCGGCGTTGGGCAATATGGTTCCCTTGGAGATCAAGCGAACTTGTGGTTTTAACTGTTCAAAGGAAATGAGTTCGGAAAACTCTTGACTCAGTTTATTGCCATATCGGTTTTTGAGCCCTTCAAAGACATTGACCCTAACCTGTCCCGTTAGGATGGTGCCCGGATACACGTTCAATACATTACCAACGACTTCAAACCGAAGGTTGGGGGCATTCTCAATGCTCACTAAACCTCTTAGGTTCTGGTTTTCGTCCAAGGGTTCGGAAAAGTTGAGGGCCAGCATGGGACTGGGGGAAGCCATGGTTTTGGCATCTACGACAATGAATTTGTTCTTGCCGGGAATGGTAAAGGTTTCTTCTCCTTTGTTGTCTGCCCCAATGGCCTTTCCGTTCCAGGAAATCAAAACTTCCCCATCCTCTTCGTGTCTGGGAATACTGTCAATGGTAAAATTGAAATATTGGCCCATGGTGTCATTGCCCTCCCATGACAACTTTAGGTTCTTGCCGTTGTAGGTGGCCTGTATGAGTTGCTTCACTTTTTCTGTAGGCATAAGGTCTGCCCCTTGCAGGGTTCCGTTAAGGTATTGCCACTCCCTACTGTACGATTGTAGCTGGTCCAAATTGATTTTAAAGTTGGGATCCCGGGTCTTAACGGCAAAGCTGTAGGAGCGAAGGTTCTTGTCAATTTCCGGGTACAACTTGTGAAGACGAAGTGAAACCTTGTACTCGGTAGCCGGTTGCAAGGGTTCCGTAGGTTGAAAAACGAGGGTGCTGGCATTGGTCAGCAATAACTTTCCGTCTACGTTGGGGGCAATTTTAAAGTACCCGTCCGGTAATTCTTGGTCGAGTTCAAATTGCTCCAAAGGTTTGTGGAGCAGCACTTTTATTTCCGAAGCGATACTGATTTCACCATAAGTGTTATAACTGATGTATTCCCGGTATTTATAGAGATTGTCTTGGGCGTCAGTAGTAGATTTTTCTTTGCAGGAAACAAGCAGCAAAAAGGCAGAAAAGAATAGTAGGGTTGTTTTTTGAAGCATGGATGGATTATTTACCCTAAAGATAGTGGGTCATTTTAAAAAGGGGAAGGATTTAGGGCAGGAAGTTTTATAAAATAATTAGGATTTGAAGGAGTAGGTAACATGCTTCAATTCAATATATTTAGAGGATTCCTTAACACATCAATCATGAAAAAAATCATCGTTACCAGTTTAGCTTGCCTATTTTTTGTCACCGTGGGACTGGCCCAAAAATCAGATTATGAACAAGTGGCCGAGACCGTCAATTATTATTTGGAAGGAGGCACCAACAACGATTTTGAAACCCTAAAAAAGGCTTTTCACGAGAATGCCACCATGAAATACCTAAGCAAGGAGGGTTATAAAGAGGTTAATGTGTTGCAATTTTTTTCTGGGATGGATGCTTCCAAACCCAAACAGAACCGAAAGACCCGTATTGCCGATATCACCATTTCTGGCCATGCCGCCAACGCCCGGCTGGAGATAGAGTACCCCACTTTCACCTTTATCGACTTTATGAATTTGTTGAAAATTGACGGGGAATGGAAAATTGTCAACAAGATTTTTTACCGAAAACCGGTTATGGAGTCCATGTAATGGTTGAAATTGGAAAAGCTTTTACTATAACTGTTCCTTGATTTTTAGCAATTCTGCCCTTACTTTTTGCAGTTTTTCAATCACCTCAAAGTTTGAGAGGGTTTTGTGCTTTTCCTCCTTTAAATGGGTTTTGGCGCCTTCTAGGGTAAAGCCCCTTTCCTTGACCAAATGATGGATGAGTTTTAGGTTTTTGATGTCCTCTGGGGTAAACTTACGGTTGCCTTTGGCGTTTTTTTTGGGCTGCAGTACATCAAATTCCTTTTCCCAAAACCGTATGAGTGAGGTGTTCACCCCAAAGGCTTTGGCAACTTCGCCAATACCATAGTACCGTTTTTCAGGAAGGTCTATGTGCATCAATCAAGGGATTGGTTCTCTTGGGAGGCATATTTGAGCATGTTCTCAAACTCGGCAGGGGATAAACTGCCATAATAGAAGTTGATGGGGTTGATCCGTTCCTTGTCCTTCCATACCTCATAATGGAGGTGGGGTGCCTGGGAACGACCGGTATTGCCCACAAAACCGATGAGGTCGCCACGTTTTACCACTTGGCCAGGCGTTACATTGTACTTGCTCAAATGGGCATAAAGGCTCATATAACCAAAACCGTGGTCGATACGGATGTGTTTTCCAAAACCGGATGAGTTATTGTCGGCCCGGATCACCTTTCCATTGCCCGAGGCATAGATGGGGGTGCCGCGGGGCGCAGTAAAGTCCATGCCGTAGTGCATCTTTCTCATTTTTAGAAAGGGATCTGTTCGCCAGCCAAAGCCCGAAGCCATTCGGGTAAGGTCTTCATTCCTAACAGGCTGTATGGCTGGGATGGCTGCCAAGAGTTTTTCTTTTTCTTCGGCAAGTTTGGTGATCTCATCCAACGATTTTGATTGGATCACCATTTGTTTTTGAATGATTTCCAACCGTTTGGTTGTATGGATTATGATCTCGGAATTGTTGAAACCTTCTAGGGATTTATAGCGGTTAATGCCCCCAAAACCTGCTTTTCGTTGTTCCTCAGGGATGGGGTTGGCCTCAAAGTACAGCCGATAAAGATTGTTGTCGCGCTCTTCTATATTGGCCAGGACCTCCTCCATCTGCTGCATCTTTTTGTTCAGAATATCAAACTGTAGTTCGTAATTCTGGACCTCGCGTTCCAAGGAAAGCTCCTTTGGGGTATTTATCAGGCTGGTGTTCAAGAGCAGTACCAGGCCCAAGAATCCAAATAGGGCCGCGCCAACTACAAAAAGAAAAATATTTCTATATCTTTTGGACTTCTTGGGTTCTATTCTCCGGTAGGAGAGTGTATCGGGATCGTAATAATATTTAACCTTAGACATGTATTGTTTTTGTCCTATTTTTGGCCATGATGATTGACATCAATGGGCAAATATAAAAATTGTTTCATTGGGTCGCTTAAAATTAATTAAAGCTTAACTCACGGCATGACATCCCAACAGGTTAGAGAACAGTTCTTAGAGTTTTTTAAAAACAAATCGCACAAAATAGTTCCATCTGCACCTTTGGTCATTAAAAACGACCCTACATTGATGTTCACCAATGCAGGAATGAACCAATTTAAGGAGTATTTCCTGGGAAATACAACACCGAAGCACAACAGGGTGTCCGATACCCAAAAATGCCTTCGGGTCAGTGGTAAGCACAATGATCTGGAAGAGGTGGGCAAAGACACCTACCACCACACCCTTTTTGAGATGTTGGGCAATTGGAGCTTTGGCGATTACTTTAAAAAGGAGGCCATAGCCTGGGCATGGGAGTTGCTTACCGATGTTTACGGGATTGACAAGGATAGTCTTTATGTAACCGTTTTTGAGGGCAGTAAAGATGCCGATAACCTGGAGATGGACAAAGAGGCCTATGATTTCTGGAAGGAGATCATTCCTGAGGAAAGGATTCTCATGGGCGACAAGAAGGACAATTTTTGGGAAATGGGCGATCAAGGACCCTGCGGCCCTTGTTCCGAGATTCATGTGGATATTCGTTCCGATGGTGACAAAGCCAAGGTGTCCGGTGCCAATTTGGTCAACAAGGACCATCCACAGGTCATAGAGATCTGGAACTTGGTCTTTATCCAGTACAACAGAAAAGCCAATGGAGCGTTGGAAGACCTGCCCGAAAAACATATTGATACGGGTATGGGTTTTGAACGCCTTTGCATGGTATTGCAGGGAGTACAATCCAACTATGATACCGATATTTTTACACCGATCATCCGTGAGATAGAAACCATCACCAAGACCAAGGTGGGCAAGACCGAAGAGGTGGATGTGGCCATACGCGTGGTGGCCGATCATCTAAGGGCGGTGGCCTTTGCCATTGCAGACGGGCAATTGCCCAGTAATACAGGGGCGGGTTATGTGATCAGAAGGATATTGAGGCGGGCAGTTCGTTACGGATTCACCTTCCTAAATGCCCACAAACCGTTTATATATCGTTTGGTCAAGGTCTTGATCGAGATTATGGGCAAGTCCTTTCCAGAATTGAAACAGCAGCGCCATTTGATTGAGAATGTCATCAAGGAGGAAGAACAATCGTTCCTGAGTACCTTGGAACAGGGCTTGGGGCTATTGGATTCCCTGACCAGATCGGTAAAGGATAAAGTGATCGATGGCGAAAAAGCCTTTGAACTCTATGATACCTTTGGATTTCCCATAGACCTAACGGCTTTGATCCTTGAGGAAAAAGGTTTTGAACTGGACAGGGCGGGGTTTGAAAAAGCCCTGCAGGCCCAAAAGGACCGTTCCCGGGCCGCCTCTGAGGTATCCAAAGAGGATTGGACGGTTGTCATGGCCGATTCCGAGCAGGAATTTGTGGGGTACGACCAGTTGGAGACCGAGGTGCGAATTGTAAAATACCGTAAGGTCACCAGCAAAAAAGAAGGCGACCACTACCAATTGGTGTTCAATCTAACGCCCTTTTATGCCGAGGGCGGGGGCCAAGTTGGGGATAAAGGCTATCTGGAAGCTCCCAATGGGGATGTCACCTACGTCATCGATACCAAAAGAGAGAACAATGAAATCGTTCATTTTGCAGAGAACCTGCCAAAAGATATTTCAGCGGCCTTTAAGGCGGTGGTAGATGGCAGGCAACGCTTTAGAACGGCATGTAACCATACGGCAACGCATTTGTTGCACCAAGCGCTTCGTGAGGTGTTGGGCGACCATGTAGAGCAGAAAGGATCTGCCGTACATTCAAAATACCTTCGTTTTGACTTTTCCCACTTTTCAAAATTGACCGTTGATGAGCTCCGGGCCGTGGAGAATTTTGTGAATGCCCGGATCGAAGGGCACCTGCCCTTGGAGGAGAAACGGAACATACCCATGGCAGAAGCGGTGCAGGAAGGGGCCATGGCGCTTTTTGGTGAAAAATATGGTGATACGGTCAGGACCATCCGCTTTGGACAATCCATAGAACTGTGCGGGGGCACCCATGTACAGAACACAGGGGATATCTGGCATTTTAAGATTGCTTCGGAAGGTGCCGTGGCCGCTGGTATTCGCCGTATTGAAGCGATAACCTCAGATGCGGTCAAGGATTTCTACTTTACCAACAACCGTATGCTTTTTGAGATCAAGGACCTGTTGAACAATGCCCAAGACCCTGTTAAGGCGGTTACGCAGCTTCAAGACGAAAACAGTCAGTTGAAAAAACAGGTAGAACAGTTGTTGAAGGATAAGGCCAAGGGATTGAAGAGTGAACTACTTAGCGAATTGACCGATATCAACGAAATTAAGTTTTTGGCCAAAAAGGTGGATTTGGATGCGGCCGGGATGAAAGATTTGGCCTTTGAAATGGGACAGGCAAAAGAAAATCTCTTCCTGTTGTTGGGGGCAGAAAAGGAGGGCAAGGCCCTCTTGGCCTGCTATATCTCAAAAGATTTGGCCTTTGATAAGAACCTGAATGCGGGCACCATTGTTCGCGAATTGGGCAAATACATCCAGGGCGGCGGCGGCGGACAACCTTTCTTTGCCACGGCTGGCGGAAAAAACCCAGCTGGTATTGATGAAGCACTGGAGAAAGCAAAAGCGTATTTAAAGTAAAAATGAGAAAAATCCTCTTTGGGGCACTGGTCGCTTTGGCTTCGGTATTGATCTATAGATCATGTGCCGATGACAGGTCAGGGAAAAGAATCCTACAGGAAAATTCAATGCTTCTTCAGGAACAATTGAAGAATGTGTCCAAGTTGGTGGTGACCGAGGGCCATTTTGCCGAAGTCTATACGTATAAGGATTCCAAGGAATTGTTTGGGCCTATGTGGACTGCTGATAAAAAAGCCTTGGTGGTCGTCAATGCCCAAGTATCCATCCAATATGACCTTGGCCAATTGGAATATGATGTGGATGGGGCCAACAAGACCCTTTTCCTTAAGCATATCCCAGAGCCCGAGGTGAAGATCAATCCAGATTTTGAATATTATGATGTGAAGGCAGATTATTTTAATCCTTTTAAAGCTGATGACTACAATGCCATTAAGACAAGGGTAAAGGCTTCTTTGTTAAAAAAAGTGGAGGCATCTTCCTTAAAAACCAATGCCGAGAACCGATTGCTCACCGAGCTCTCCAAAATTTTGGTACTCACCAACTCCATGGGATGGACGTTGGTCTATGATGGTCGACCGATGCAATCTTTTGATGGATTTTTCCTAAACTGATTCGTTTTACATTTTGGCACTGTGTAAAATACGGCATTTGTCGTATTGACCTTGGTTGGTTTAGAAAAGAATTTTGAAGAAACCTTAAACTTCTAAAAGATGACTTTTTCTAAGCCAAAACCCAATCTCATTTTAACCTTAATGGCCTTCATGATATTTATGGGGGTGTCCAGCGCCCAAGAACTTATCGTGGAGAACAAGAAACATTTAAAAAATCTTGGGAACGTAAAGATTGCTGAATTTACGGTGAGCTTTACTACAGCTGAAGCCAAGTCGGCTTCCACTATTTCCAGGAATAATTTTAATGGGGCCAAGTCTGCCCTGCGTGTCCTTACCACAGGGCTTACCAAAGAACTAATGCAAAAGATAACGGATGAAGCCTATGCAGATTTTGTACAACAACTTGAGGACAGGGGATTTTCGGTAACCAGGTTCAAAACAGAGGAAAAATTGAACAAGGGCATGCGGCCTTATTTAAAGCGTACGGATAATTATGCAGAAGATGTGGATTATTACCAGCCCTACAGTCATATTTCTACCATTACGGTATCGGCCGGGAATGAACCTTTTATAAAACAAGCAAACCTGCATATGGTGGGTCATGCGGCCAAACAGAGTAAGGAAAAGCCAATAACAGTGAGTTATTTGGTCAATTCCGGTTATCTGCAAACCAGTGCCAGTAAGAGGGAGGATAAGTTCTTTGGAAAAATTTACAACAAGACCAAAGTGGCCTTTTTGCCGGGGGTACAGGTATTCTGGCGATCTGGTATCAATGTCTGGGCCACCAAAAGTGCCTTTGGGGAGATTAAGATAAATGAAAATGTGTACCGGGAAGGCCTAGCAGGGGAATTGGTGACAAAGGACGAGTCCAAATTGCAAAAACGATCCAATGCAACCTTGGAACTCATTGTAGATTTTGATCAATATTATAACGCGGCAATGAGTGTCTTGAAGGAGAGCAATACCAAATTGGTGGACGAAATGGTAAAATATAAATAGTGCTAAGCGCATCCTTCCCCTATAAAAGAGGTTGGGTAAAAGGAAGTGTTTGTAAATTAAGGCCTTAAACTTTTGCCATGACCAAATATTTTCTTCTAGCCATAGGGTTTATATATTTTGGGTCGTTTGGGCAGGACTTGGACAGTTTGTTGGTCCAGGCCCGGCAGTCTGCAAACGATTCCCTTAAAATAGAGTTGTACAACCGTTCGGCATTTGGCTATATTTTTAAGGATTCTGAAAAAGCGATAACAATTCTGGAAGAGGCCTTTAAAGAGGCGGATAGGGAACCAAACAACTATGGAAATGCCCTCTTAACCTATACAAAGGGGGTGTACATGGATGTTGCTGGCAACCCAGATTCTGCATTTTATTACTTTGACAAGGCATTAAAGATTTCCCAAAAGCGGGAATATTCAGAGTTGGAGGTCCGTTGTATCAATGGTCTGGGAATGTTTCATTGGAACAAGGGCAATTTTGAAACGGCCTTGGAATATTTCTTCCAAACCCTTAAGGGATACGAACGATTGGGCAATGAAAAGGGTAAAGCTGTGCCATTGAATAATATAGGATTGATCTATCAAGAACTGTATCAGTATGAAAAAGCATTGGAATACCATGACAGGTCCTATGCGTTACGGCTCAAGTTTGATTTAAAAAGGGATCAGGCCACTTCGTTGAACAATAGGGGAATCTGTCTTATGCGGCTAGACCGTTTGGGTGCGGCCCAAACAACTTTTGAAAAAGGATTGAAAGTTGCCGAACTTTCCGGGAACATTAGGGAATATTATATACTACTGGGCAACTTGGGAGATGTATACCGAAGTTTGGGAAAAATTTCCCTTGCCATTAAGACCTTTTTGCAAAGCTTGGAATTACCAGGCAATTTAACGGATAATCATAGGAACAGGTTGATTGTTTATTCAGATTTGGTGGATCTCTACAATCACAATGACCAACCCCAAAGGGCATTGTTCTATGCAGAAAAGGCAGAAGGAATCTTACAAAAGTATCCTTACTATAAAAACCTCATTTCAGATTTTCCCCTTTTCTTGGCAGAGACCCATTTTAGGCTTGGGCAGGATCAAGAGGGAAGAAAGCAATTAAAAGCCTATGAAACCTTGAAAGACAGTATTTTTTCCCAAAGGATCTCCGGGCGGGTAACCGAATTGGAGATTACCTATGAAACCGAGAAAAAGGATAGGGAAATACTGTTGCAAAGGGCTCATTTGGCCGAGCAGCAATTGTTGGTGCAAAAACGGAATTTACAGTTGCTGGGCCTGGCCATATTCATAATACTCTTGTTGCTCATAGCGTATCTGGTCTATAATCAGCAACGGTTAAAGAACAGACAGATTGTAAAGGAGAATGAGTTAAAATTGGCGGTAGAGAAAATGAATGCCCAAAATCAATTGCATGAGGAGAGGTTGCGTATTTCCCGGGATCTTCATGACAATATCGGGGCCCAGTTGACCTTCATTATCTCATCAATAGACAATTTAAAGATGGCTTTAGGGGCTGCTGCTCCAGAAATTGGAGGCAAGCTTGACGATGTGGGCAACTTTGCCAAGGAAACGATTGCCGAGCTAAGGGATACCATCTGGGCAATGAACAAGGGGTCAATCAACATGGGTGATCTAAAAAGCAGGATTGCCAACTTTATTGAAAAGGCAGACCTAGGTGCCCTTAACATAAACCTTGGTTTTGGTTGTGAAGCACATTTGGAGCATGTGTCCTTTTCTTCCTCAAAGGGCATAAACATCTATAGAATTCTTCAAGAAGCGTTGAACAATGCCATAAAGCATTCCGAGGCAAAGGAAATCCAAATCAATTGTACACGGAAAAACAATGGTCTTTCCTTGATTATTGAAGATGATGGCATTGGGTTTGATATAGATAAGACAGAGGCTGGAAATGGCCTGATGAACATGAAAAAAAGGGCTTTGGAAATTGGAGCCGATTTTGAAGTGGTATCCAAAGAACATATAGGGACCACCTTGCAATTGTCGGTTCCCTTGGCTGCATAAAACCAGATGATATGAAGATAAATGTTGTGCTTGTGGATGATAATGCGTTCTTGATCCGTACCATCAAGGAAAAACTTTCCTTTTTTGGGAACATCA
Organism: Croceivirga sp.; assembly: GCA_965230555.1. Taxonomy (GTDB): domain Bacteria; phylum Bacteroidota; class Bacteroidia; order Flavobacteriales; family Flavobacteriaceae; genus Croceivirga. The sequence continues at coordinate 3,630,866 of OZ246014.1, read as the reverse complement.
ATTTAAAATATGCTGCCCATAGTGGTCCGGAATTGCTCCAAAAGTTAAAAGAAGATGCTTCGGTACATTTGATCTTGATGGATATGGAAATGCCCCAAATGGATGGGGTGGAAACCTTGGAAAAGGTAAAGCGGAAATACCCGCACATCAAGATAATCATGCTCACCGTTTTTGATGATGATGAAAGTATCTTTAGGGCAATTCGTGCTGGGGCCGATGGGTATTTGCTCAAGGAGATAAGTCCTGTCAAGCTCAATAGCAGCATAGTTGAAACCTTTGGTGGCGGTGCGGCCATGAACCCTTCCATTGCCAAAAAAGCATTGGTCTTGCTCAGGAATACAGAGCTTGATCTAGGGCGGCAAGAACCCAAGAGTGCCTTATCCAATAGAGAGGTTCAGGTCTTGGAACAACTGGCTACGGGAATCAGCCATGTACATATTGCTGAGAACCTTTTTATATCGCCCTCAACAGTGCGGAAACATATAGAAAACATCTACAAAAAGCTTCAGGTGCACAACAAATTGGAGGCTGTGCAAAAAGCCAAAAGGGACAGATTGATTTGAGTTTTTGCAGAAAATGTTAATCTTGGTCAACTAGCGCCAGTCCACCGTCAATCAAATGGGCGACTTTCGGCCTTGCTTTTTTCACCTCCTTCAAATGGTTCTTGATGTCCTGCGCTAATGCTATATTGTTACCCTTTACCGCTAGTTCGTATAGCTCAACGGGCAGCAACCAATCCTCAGCGAACCGTTCCTTGAATTCCCGGAACATTTTGCTCCGAGAAATAAAAGTGTTCTTTTCTTCACGATAATTTCTTACTTGCTGGTAGTATTGTTCCAAGGCCAAGATCTCGGTGTCGCGGTTTTTCTTTATGGTAGTTTCGGATAGCGTGTGCGAGATTAGGTCAAAACTGTTCAGATCGGCAGGGCCATTGAAGGCAGAGACCACTTCTTTGCCAACGGCCATATGGTAGTATCCCCATTCGGGTAGAAATAATATAGCGCCATCATGGGTGACCGTACAATTTTTAAAAGTGATGAGAATTATCTTTCCTTTAAGGTTTCTGGTACCCGTGATGATTTCCCCGGAGACTGTAATACCACCCTCAAATTCCAGGTCAATGTGCTCCCCTTCATAAATTTTATAGGCCTTTAGGTCCCGAGGGCCCATATCTTCAATGGGTAGGTTTATTCCTTTGAGTTTTCCAATGGGGCAGCCAAATCCATGGGGGTGTTGTTCAATACTGTGCCCCACCAGTTCTTTTTCGCGATAGGCAAGGGCAGTGGCTCCCTTGGTGCGGAGGTAGATGGGGTGGCCATCCTGTTCAATGACATCTTCAAAAATCCCTGATATTTGAATGCCCGTGCTAAGCTCTACCGTACCCAAGGCTCCAGACTCCACCAGTTTTGTCATACCCTTCAATCCGCCGGTGCGCAGGGCCATGGTATTGGCAAAATCTTCCAGCACCTGGCTCAAGAAGGCAAGATTGGGGGTGACAAAGAGTTGGGGTTGTGGTTTGGTGATGTCAAACCCGGTATAGGCAGCATCTATGTTGTAAGGTATTTTTTTTACTTCAGCCGTCATACACCATGCGCTTTCCCCTATGGAAGAGAGCAGACCGGCCCCATAGATTTTTGGGTCATCTACCGACCCCACCAAACCATATTCCACGGTCCACCAATGTAAATTGCGAATTAGTGCCATTTCACTGGGCTTGCCCATATTGTTTTGTAGTTCCTCCACACGTTTTTCGGCCTTGTCTATCTCTTTCTGTGGTGTGCCTTCGGCCTCTTTGACAATGGAAAGGTGCCGTACGGCATCATACAGTTCATAATCTTTGGCGCTGGATATGGCCTTAGAGCCAATTTCACCAAAACGGCGCAGGTATTCCGCATATTCGGGATTGGCAATAATCGGTGCATGCCCGGCCCCTTCGTGGATAATATCCGGGGCAGGGGTGTATTCTATATTTTCCAGTTGACGGATATCCGAGGCAATGACCAGCACATTGTAGGCCTGAAATTCCATAAAGGCAGCGGGGGGAATAAAGCCGTCCACGGCAACGGCCGCCCAGCCAATTTCCTTGAGAATACGGTTCATGCCGTACATATTGGGAATATGTTCAATGGAAATCCCGGTTTTGTTTAATCCTTCCAGATAGGATTCATGGGCTACCTTGCTAAGGTAATCTACATTTTTCCGCATCACATACCGCCAGACCGCTTGGTCAACAGGCGTGTAGTCCTCATAGTTTTGGGGTTTGATGTACTGCCGTAAATGTTTCGGCAGTTTGTCCAAGACCGGATTGCTTTCATACGCTTTTTCCATTGGATAAATTTTTTTTGTCACACAATTTTGTTTCCATGGGGGTCAAAGGCTTCCTTTATGTTGAAAGCTGATGCAGTGGGGCCATTTTTGTCCAACTCCTCCAGTTTGTCTTTGGCCATTTGCAGGGTAGGCACTTCTTCTTTGGAGATCCACCACATCACAGATTTTGAAGGGCCGTTGGAATCGAACCATTTCTTTTTGTTGCGTAAAAAATAGCTATGCACCGTATGGTAGACAAAGCCTTTAAAAGAGTCCAGATTTTCCCAAACGCTTAGGTTGACCGCCATCATTTCGTCTTGGAATGGGGAAACAATGTACGAGGCAGAACGCCCTTGATCATCCTTTAACCGCCACACAAAGCCTTTGCTTTCTTCCGCCAATTGGTTGATGGGATTTAAAAAATCAACAAATTCCTTCATGATTGGGTCGTCCAATTTGGCTTTAAAACGAGCAATGTTGGCTTGAGCCAGATGATATTCCATAAAACTGAGTATTCCATAAAGTTAGGAAATAAGGTTCTAATGACCAGTATTGTGATAATTAACAGGAAATATTACTTTATAATTTATATATAATAGGAATTAATATTATTTAAAACTGATATTTTTGTTAAAAACAGGAAATACTATGGAAACACGTTTGGATGAGGTAGACAAGCGAATACTAAAGATTTTACAAAAAGATGCCAAAACGATTGCCAAGGACATTGCTGCAGAACTGAATTTAACCAAAACCCCAGTTTATGAACGCATTAGGCGTTTGGAAGAAGGGGGGTTCATCCAAAACTATGTGGCCATATTGGATACCAAGAAAATAGCCCAGAGCATTACGGTGTTCAGCTTTGTGTCGTTGGAAGCCCAGAAGGGGCAGTTGATGGATGACTTTTTAGCGCAGGTTTCTGCCTTTGATGAGGTGAGCGAGTGTTTTGTAGTTGGAGGGGAGTTTGATTTTTTGATGAAAATCGTGGTCAAAAATTTGGATGCCTATTATGATTTTGCCAAGACCAAAATTGCCTCATTGCCCAATATTGGTTTGGTAAAAAGTGCTTTTGTGTTGCATGAGGTTAAAAATGAAAAGACCTTTCCACTGTTGTGAAAAGGTCTTTTCCCTTCAGGGGAAGGCCAACATTAAAAAACAAACGACAAACACGCCACCTGGCATTGGTTGGCAAACCCTTGAGTACTACTTTTTACTTGGAGGCCAAAGTGGCCTCAGGGGGATAAGAACTCATGATTTCAGCTACGAACTCTTTAATACGTTCTTCTTTCTTTTCTATGTTTTTGGTGTTGTTTAGGTTTCCAACCCCACGACCTTGCCATACCAAGCCTTTGCTTTTGGTATCAATAAGGTCAATGTAGAGAGAGCCTTCCGTACGGGTGGAGACATTGGGTCCCCAGGCACCGCCCCAACCGGGACCCCACATCCAAGGGTTGTAGAAGCCTCCCCAACCCCAGCCCCAGGCGCCGCCCCAGCCCCAGCCAAAGTTGTTGTTGTATACATCTACCTGTTCCCGTTCTTTGGTGAAGATACTGACCAATAGGTCCGGACTTTGGGATTTGGTATATCCCAAACGGGTCATTTCCCCTTCTATGGCATTGAGGATTCGTTTTTTGTCCAAATCGGAGATTTGTGCCTTGTCTATGCCTGTTTTGTAGAAGGCAAAGGTCTTGTATTCCTTGAAGTTGGCCTCACGGTCGTAATCCGCTACCACTCGGACACTCACACACGAGGCCAGCAGCGATAGGGCGAACAACGATAAGGCAAAAATTTTAAGTGTTTTCATATCAAATTTTTTTATGTTAGATAAACTTATGAGCAATAAAATCAACAACAAATATTATGCCGAAAACAAGCTTTATTCCTGTCGGTTGGTTTTTTTGTTGTAGCCATAGGGGCAGTGTTTACAGCCACTTTCGCAGCAATATCCCCTTTTTAGGTGATATTGTTGGGTAAAGACCTTGTACCCTTCCTCTGAAAGGTAGAAATCACCTTCTTCTAAAGGTATGTGTTTTTTCATCTTTTGGCTTCCCTTTTAACATCAAAAGTAGTGTATTCCACAATTTTGGTTTTGTCGTATTAGGGGACTCAACGAGTATTGCGGTCGTTTTGACAAAAACAAGTTGCTGAATACCAATTTCTTAACATTCCATTGCCAAAATCCGTTTATATTTGGGACCGCCCCACTAAAATATTGACTTATGATTTTGGTATTCAAGCATTTGTTTCGAAAAAATTATGTGGGTCTATCCCTATGGCCTTTTATCATTGTAAAGGAAGATGGTTACAAAAAGGACCAAGTCCTCATCAACCATGAAAAAATACATCTTAAGCAGCAGTTGGAACTATTGGTGCTTCCTTTTTATATTTGGTACGTAGTGGAATGGCTGTTGCGCTCACTCTTGTACATGAACACCTATAAGGCGTACCAAAACATTAGTTTTGAGCGTGAGGCCTATGCTCATGAGAAAGCATTGGACTATGTGGGGCGAAGAAAGCCTTATAGTTTTTTACAATACCTTATTCGACCATAATTTTTGCATTCACCGAACCAGAAAATAAGCGCTTCCTTTCTGAAAGAGAATAAGGTCTCCCTGAGCATTAAGCGAGAGGATTTGTTGCATCCCCTGATATCGGGCAATAAGTTCAGAAAGTTAAAGTATAATCTTTTGGAGGCCCGAAAAGAAAGGCATGAAACCTTGCTCACCTTCGGTGGGGCCTTTTCCAACCATATTGTCGCCACTGCCGCTGCTGCCAAGGAAAATGGATTCAAGAGTATTGGGGTCATTCGCGGAGAGGAGCTCCATGACCGGTGGTATGATAACCCATCCCTGCAATTGGCTTCAGAACAGGGAATGCAATTTTATTTTGTCTCGCGGGAAGCCTACAGAAGGAAACATTCCGATAGTTTTGTTGACGGATTGAAACAAAGGTTTGGCGAATTTTACATGTTGCCCGAAGGAGGCACCAATGGTTTGGCCATAAAGGGCTGTGAGGAGATTCTTGCGGAAGGGGATAGGGATGCAACTGTCATTTGTTGCGCCGTAGGAACGGGCGGAACCATTTCCGGTCTCATCAATGCTTCGCATCCCCATCAAAAAGTGTTGGGGTTTCCGGCCTTGAAGGGCGATTTTCTAAGAGCGGAGATCAAGAAAAATGTCAAAAAAGAAAACTGGGGTTTAGTTCAGGACTACCACTTTGGGGGCTATGCCAAGGTGAATGCTGAACTGGTCGGGTTTGTCAATTCCTTCAAAGAAGCATTTCATGTGCCCTTGGATCCCGTGTATACCGGAAAAATGCTATTTGGTCTCTTTGATTTGATAAAAAAAGGATACTTTCGGCCCCAAACCCACATTTTGGCCATCCATACCGGCGGCCTCCAAGGAATTGAGGGAATGAACAATGTACTTAAAAGTAAAAATTTACCGTTATTGAATACATGAATATACGTTTAGTATCATTGGTACTGATAGGGGCGTTGTTGACCAGTTGTGGCGCCAAAAAACGGGCCGCCTCATCAAAAGTGAATACTTCCGATAGAAAAGTTGGGGTGTACAAACCCAACGATGGCATTGAGGGCACCAAGTTCAATAAATCTGCCCTGTATCCCTTGCCCGAGGAACCCGGTCGTTTTTTAAAGTTTGAAATACACTCTACCGAAGAATACATAGCCCAATTTTCCGAGATGGCCCAATACGAAATGAAGGCCTTTGGCATACCGGCCAGTATTACCTTGGCCCAAGGAATTCTGGAGAGTGGCTCTGGTAAAGGGGAACTGACCCGTAAGACCAATAACCATTTTGGTATTAAATGTCATACGGGATGGCAGGGCGCTTATGATTTTCATGATGATGATGCCAAGGGCGAATGTTTTAGAAAGTATAACCACCCCATGTATTCGTTCCGGGACCACAGTATCTTTTTGGCGTCGCGTTCCCGATATCGATTTTTGTTCAACTATCGGCGTGATGACTACAAAAAATGGGCGCATGGTTTAAAGAAAGCAGGATACGCTACAGATAAAAAATATCCCCAGAAATTGATTTCGTTGATAGAGCGCTACCGATTGGACCGCTATGACAAAGAAGTGGTGGGCAAAGGGTTGGAGGTGGTTAGAAAACCCAAGACCTATGAGGTGTTTACCCATGAGGTAATCAAGGGAGATACCTTGTACAGTCTTTCTAAAAGGTATTTGGTGCCCGTGGAGGAAATTAAGCGCTTGAACAATCTAAAAAATAATAACCTTTCTATTGGACAAGTGTTAAATTTGCGCAGAGCGAGTACGAATTAGATAGATTTATGAGATACCAACGAAGTAGCGCACTTTTTACCGAAGCAAAAAAATACATTCCCGGTGGGGTAAATTCGCCAGTAAGGGCCTTTAAGGCAGTGGGCGGTGAGCCCATTTTTGTCAAAGAGGCCAAGGGAGCCTATCTGTATGATGAAGATGACAATCAATATATCGATTACATCGCCTCATGGGGCCCTTTGTTGTTCGGCCATGCCCATGAACCCGTAATCAAGGCCGTGGTGGAAAAGGCCAAAAAAGGCACTTCTTTTGGTATTCCCACAGAAATTGAGACCGAACTGGCCAAGTTGGCGGTGGCCATGGTGCCGAATGTAGATAAGATTCGGTTTGTGAATTCGGGTACCGAGGCCTGTATGAGTGCTGTGCGTTTGGCCCGTGGGTTTACCGGAAAGGATAAGATCATCAAGTTTGCGGGTTGTTATCACGGCCATTCCGACTCTTTTTTGATCCAGGCGGGAAGTGGCGCTGTTACTTTTGGTAGCCCCAACAGTCCCGGGGTAACCCAGGGCACGGCAAAGGATACCCTGTTGGCCGATTATAATGATCTGGAAGGTGTAAAAGCCTTGGTCGAGGCCAATAAAGGGGAGATTGCTGGAATCATTCTCGAACCTGTGGCCGGAAACATGGGCTGCATCATTCTAACGGATGAATTCATTCACGGACTTCGGGAACTCTGTACCCAAGAGGGGATCTTGTTGTTGTTTGATGAGGTCATGACGGGATTCCGATTGGGAAAAGGAGGGGCTCAGGAAGCGCTGGGCATTGATGCCGATATTGTGATGTTCGGTAAGGTAATCGGTGGCGGATTGCCCGTAGGGGCCTTTGCTGCCCGGTCAGAAATCATGGCGCACTTGGCCCCGGAAGGTCCGGTATACCAAGCGGGGACCTTGAGTGGAAACCCCTTGGCCATGAGTGCGGGCCTTGCCATGCTGACGGAGATTGATCAAAATCCGCAAGTATTTGAAAGTCTCGCACAAAAAACAGAATACCTGCACAAAGGCATTGCCCAAGTGTTGACAGAGAAAGGCGTAACGCACCAGATCAACCGATTTGGCAGCATGGTTTCTGTGCATTTTTGTGAGGAAGCCGTGGTGGATTTTGCTTCCTCGGCCAAGGGCAATAACGATACCTTTAAAAAATACTTCCATGGCATGCTGGACCAAGGGGTGTATTTGCCCCCCTCGGCCTTTGAGAGCTACTTTTTAAACGATGCCATCAGCTATACCGATTTGGACAGGACCATAGAAGCGGTTAAAGCGGTTTTTTAAAAATTGAACCGCACCAAAAAGTTGGGGGCAAACCCCAAGGACAATTGCTCCAAGCGTTCAATGTCATTGATGCCTGTGTCCGGGTTTTCATCTACCCGATAAAAAACGGAAAGGGGTACTTGTCGGTTGTACAAATTTTGACAGGATAGCCCTATGGAACCCTGTGATGTCTTTTGGCGCGAAAGTTTAAAACTGTAGAGAACAGAGGCGTCCAAGCGGTGGTAGGCGGGCAGTCTAAGGCTGTTGATGGAACCAAACACAATTTCTTCTGCTTGGGTGCCCAGACCAGCAACGGGGGTGTAGGGAGCACCACTCCTGTAATTCCAACCCAAGGAAAAATGCCAGTTCTTATGTTCAAAGGTGTTGGATATGGTTACGTTATGGGTGATGTCGTTATTGCCCGGAAAAGGGGTTTGCTGCAGGTTGTTGAACGAATATTCTATGGTGTTGAAGGTGTAGCCCAACCAAATTCTATAGGAGCCAACGTGCTTCTTCAATAAAAAATCCACCCCAAAAATGGTGCTCTCCCCCTGCGAGTATTCTTCGGCAGCATTGGTAAAACCATTGGTAAACGTGGTGAGCCCATCAATTTTCTTGTAATAGCCATCCAAATCTATGGTCCATCCCCTGTGGTCGAACAATAAGCCTGTTGAAAACTGGTTGCTTTCCAAAATAGGGAAATCATCATTATCGGTTAGTGTCCACACTCCGTTCTGTAACCGTATTTGGGTATCTTCAAACTCTACAAGTTGACTGATGGCCTGATACCGTTTTTCCCCCGTGAGCTTTAACCGTAGACTGCGACCCAAGGGGTATTCTACATTGATGCGGGGTTCCAGGAACCAGTCCTTGAGCAATGAATACTTGGAAAGCCGGAGCCCTACCGTGACCAATCCCCTGTTGTTTGGTCTAAAATGGTATGCACCATAGAGGGCATGGGTGATGTTTCTGGTTAGGGTCTTTTCATTAAAATCACGGACAAGTACGGGTGTGACAGGACTTCCCGTTGGTTGCCCAGAACCGTCTTGGGGTTCACTGTCTTCTCCATCACTGCCATCGGTATCGTCTGGTTCGGTTTCATCCTCTTCGTCAATATCCGGATCTTCAGGATTAATGTCGCCCCCACCCAAGGCGTCCCGGAACAGCTGGTAGAAGACCTCATTGCTGCTGTACTGATAGCCTGTTTCAATGCTGTGGTTTCTTGAAAGGTCGTAGCCCAAACGTACCTCTGCGCCATAATCCTCTACTGAGTTTCTACGGAGGTTCTGTTCCTCTATATTGCCGTTTTCGGTGGTTTGGTTACGGTAGAAACTTTCGTACATGGAATAATAGCCCTTGAGGGAATGGCTGATCTTTTGAGTTGGTTGACCGCTCCAGTTAAAACTCAACCCTTGGTTTTCGGAGGTCAGAATGTCTTGGGAACGGTTTTCATCATCCGATAATTCAAAATTCAAGTCGTTGTAGGTGTAGAGACCACTAATGTACAGACTGTCTTTTTCGGTCGGTTTATAAATAAGTTTTACGTTGGTGTCAAAGAAGTAAAACTGGTCATCCCCTTCCAAGGTTTCCTCCTCGCCATCCTCCTCCAGAACTTCGCCAGTGGCATTACTGACCACCTTGGTGTTTTGAAACACCTTATCCGAAATGGCATTGAAGGTTGGGGTTGCCAATCCGTTAAAATCGGCATATGACCTTCTGGCAGAGGCCACAACACCAAGTTTTTCACCCAAGCTTGTTTTGAGAAAGGCGTCGGCATGGGTGCCATTGACGCCCACGCCCAGACTGGTCTTTTGGGGTACTTCGGTCTCGCCCAAAATATCGATGACCCCAGAAATACGATCCCCATAATTGGGGTTGGCCCCTCCTTTAAAAATGGTGGCCTTGGTGGTGGTATAGGGGTTAAAAATGGAAAGCATCCCAAAAAAATGTCCTGTATTGTACATTTTGATGCCGTCATACAAAATCAGGTTTTGGTCTGCCGAACCTCCCCGGATCTGGATGTCTGAAACGGTTTCATTAATACTGGTGATGCCCGGCACCCATTGTGCGGACTGGAAAACGTCTGGGGCTACAAGCCCGGGCAACACACCCATTTCGTTGGAAGTGAGTGTAATGGATCCATCTATGTTTTTGTCAATGCCCTGGATCAAGTAGGAGAGAATGACCACCTCGCTAAGGGATTCTGCTTTGGGATTCAAGAAAAAGTTCTTGCATTCATTCTGGGCAAAATCGGTTACGGCCAAAACCCTGCTGGCATAACCAATGTATTGTACCAAGATCCCATTTGTTATGGCTTCATCTTCAATATTAAAATACCCGTTTTCATCGCTAATGAACCCTTTTGAGGTTCCTTTGATCACAATGGTGGCATAGGGCAGAGGTTCTTTGGTGATGATATCAAAAAGATAACCACAAACAGTATCCAGTGGTTTTGGGGCGCTCACAATGACTTGGTCAGCACCCAACTTTTCAAAAATCAAACGGGTTTTTTTGGTTAAAAGGGCAAGCAATTGGTCAATTCCTACAGATTTTTTAATCAGGGTGATGGTTTTGTTGGCAATCACTTCATCAGAATAGGAAAAGAGAAGCCCGGTTTGCTGTTCAATATCGGTAAGTACCGTTTTAAGGGGGGTGTCTTTATAATCGGTCTGTACGGTGTTTTGCCCCCAGGACCAGCTAAATTGAAGCAAAAAGAACAGAAACGTAAAGGTTAATAGGGGTTTAGGGAACATCTAGGGTAACGGTTTTCTTATCTTCGGAAAGTTCATAAGTGATGCCCATGGGCACCAATACAGACTTTAAGGCCAAAGTAATGTCATTATGCACAAAAGTACCCGAAAAATGACCCTTTGGCGGGGTTGCGCCATAAGTAATCTTTATGCCGTATTGGTATTCCAGTTCTTGTATGACTTCCAGTAACTTAGCGTTTGAAAAAGTGCTCCTTCCTTCTTGCCAAGCGGGAGCATTGTCACTGTGTTTGAACTCTGTAAGGACATTGTCTTTTAATTGAATGGCGTCTCCTTGTTCCAAATAGGAGGCCTTGCTTTGAGGTTCGTTTTCGTAGCGGACCTTACCTTCGTAACAATACAGTTCAAAAGTAGCGGCCTTTCTTGCCCTAACATTGAATTGGGTGCCCAGAACACTTATGGAGCCAGATTCGGTAATCACCTTAAAGCCATCTCCCTTTGAGATATTGAAAAATGCTTCACCGGAAAGTTCCACTTTTTTATTGCCCATCCAGAAGAAGCGTTTGTGGCTTAGGGTAGATCCGGCGTTCAATGTTACTTGGCTGCCATCTGGCAACACCACGGCCATTTTTTCGCCATATTCCGAGGAATAGGTCACCCTGTTGAAGAACAGTCCAAATAGCAGCAAGAGTGAGGCGGCAATGCCCATGGAATAATACAGGGGCCTTAACCGCACCACCTTGGTGGGTTTTTGGTTTTCTATGCCCTCCCAGATGCGTTCACGAAGGGACTCTTTGTCAAAAACCGGTTTTTGGAATGCTTGTAAACCTTCGGCCAGGCGTTGGTATTCGGCATATTCAGACGATGCCTCAAACTCGGCCTGTTCAGCCTTGCTGAGCTCTCCTGAGAGCCAGCGCGCCATGATGGTATCGTCTTTTTCTTCAAACATAGTTTTGCTTGTATACCAAGGGAACAGGATACTTTGTTTTTACCCTACCCCCCTTCATTATATATTTTTAATGGTCTTCCGCAATTTTACCAAAGCTTTGTGCATCCGCTTCTCAACGGCCTTTTGTGAGACATCCAACGATTGGGCAATCTCCTTATAGGTCATTTGGTCCATCCTATTTAATAAGAATACCTCTCGCTGTCCCTCGGGCAAATCGGCGATGGCCTTTTGCAAACGATCCATGAACTCTTTTTCCTCCAGTTGAAATTCAGGGGTTTCAGAATCGGTGTTTTTATGGGGCAATTTGGTATACTTTAATACAACCTTTTGGTGCTCTACTTCGTTGTAGAATGCATTTTTTGCCACGGCAAATAAAAAACCACGAGCTTTTTCAAAAAGAATTTTTTTACAATTGTTCCAAAGTTTGATAAAGGCTTCCTGCGCTAAATCTTCGGCCTGCTGCAGGTTACCGCACTGATAATAAAGGTAGTTGCGGAGCGATTCTGAATTCAAATCGAACAGTTCATCAAACACCCTCTTTTCGCAAACAGATTTATGGTTTTTGCTCATTCAAAGATTTTTTTTTGGGTGGGGGTGGGGTAAATCCAAAGTATCCTGTTCTAGTACCAAATCTAAAAAAATAATTGGTTATGCATGTCCCAAAGCAATTCAAGTTTATCCTAATAGGGCTAAGTTTATTGGCCTCGGCTTCTATTGCCTACAAAGCCAATTTGTTGTTAAAAGGGAAAAACACCTTTGAAGCCGATGAAAGCTATGACGTTACCTACCGTTATTTCTTTAAAACGGATACGGCACGTACGTTCATCAAGGCCTACTTGCCCAAGAACAATTCCCGACAGCAGATCGGTGCCCAGAAGAACCTTGCCCCCCAAACCATACGTTTTACCAAGTTGGCCGATGGCCCCAATCTTAGGGGCCATTGGGTTACGGAGCAAGAGAATTCGTATGAAGATATTAGCTATTCGTTCTTATTTAAGGGCAGGGACAAGCTTTACCAGTTTCCGGAACAATTTAAACCCATTCCCGATGGAATGGAACCCTATTTGGTGTCGACCAAGAATATTCAGGCTGATGCCCAGCCAATATCCCAGCTTACAGCAGAATTGCAGCGGGGTAAAACAACGGATAGGGCAGTCGTGGAAGCCCTGTTCAATTATGTCTATGAAATTCCTTCCGCTCCCATCATTACCTTGACCGATGCACTTGGTACCTTGGAGCGTAATGGGGCATCATGTAATGGGAAGAGTCGCTTATTGGTGGCTATGGCACGAAACCTTGGCTATCCTTCCCGAATCAAGGGAGGCATTGTCTTGGAGCGTTCCAATAAGCGTACCTCCCATGCATGGATCGAAATTTTTATCAATGGGGAATGGATTCCTTTTGATGCGCTCAATGGCCATTTTGCCTATTTGCCCGCAAATTATCTGGAACTGTACGAAGGGGACGAGTTTATGATTACCCGTAGCCCAGGGATTCAGTTCGACTATTCGTATGAGATCACTAAGCACGAGACCCTATCCATGCTCAATGAGGAGACTGAAGGCGCCCAGAAAGTGGCGGCACTCTCCCTTTGGGGATTGGTAAAGAACAAGATCATTTCCAAAAAGAACCTCTTTTTATTGTTGATGTTGCCTTTTGGGGGCTTCATTGTTGCGTTGTTGCGCAACATTGTGGGAATCCGCACTTTTGGGGTGTTCTTGCCCGTACTGATTGCCTTTTCGCTCTTGGAAACAGGTTTTCTAACGGGTATGGCTTTGTTCCTGTTCCTGATCTTGTTTGTGGGATTGATCACAAGGCCCTTTGATGCCATGGGGTTGTTGCATACCCCAAAACTGGTTATATCCCTTACCCTGATGGTTTTGGTCATGGCCGGGGGCAACTACTTGGGCCTTACTTATGGCATAGCTTGGTTGGGTTCGCTGACCTTGTTCCCCACCATCATATTGACCATATCGGCAGAGCGCTTTTCAAAATTGATCATTGAGGATGGCCTTCATAAAGCAACAGGTACGTTGTTCCAGACCCTATTGGCCGTGAGCGTCTGTTTTTTTGCCTTTTCCATAAAGAAAATGGACAACATTTTGATTCTGTTTCCAGAACTGTTGCTGTTGGTCATTACGGCCAGTATGTTGTTGGGCCGTTATGTAGGTCTACGGTGGACAGAGTTTCTTCGTTTTCAACCTTTGTTGAATCTAAAATCGTATAACCATGCTTCGTAAATTGTTTCAGATCAACAATCCCAAGGGGGTCATAGGCCTTAATCGCCGCAATATTGAGTTGATATATCCCCACAACAAGCGCGAGCATTACACCTTGGCCGATGATAAGGTAAAGTCCAAAATGATTTTACACGAAAACAATATTGCCTGTGCCCAGACCTATGCCGTTATAGAACGCATTAGTGACATTAAGGCCAAATGGTCAGCCTTGCAACACCATAGGGCTTTGGTCATAAAACCAGCCAAGGGTTGTGGTGGCGGGGGCATCAAGATCTTGAAAAAGGGAGCACATGGAAAATGGCAGAGCAGTGGGAAGACCATGACCGATGCCCAGGTTTTCCAGCACATTACCAGTATTATTTCCGGTCTTTTTTCAATGGCTTCCAATGATGCCTGTCTTATTGAGGAGTGTATTGTACCCCATCCGTTCTTTGCAGAAATCTATGATGAGGGGGTACCAGACTTTCGCATCATCACATTAAAGGGAAAACCGCTCATGGCCATGCTCCGCATGCCCACCTCTAAATCTGACGGCAAGGCCAACCTGCATCAGAGGGGCGTGGGCATTGGGGTGGATATGCAATCGGGTACCCTTACCCAAGTATATGATGGTAAACGATATTCTACCCATCATCCTGATAATGAAAAAATAGTGTATGGTAAAAAGATTCCTTTTTGGGATACCATGCTCCAACTTACAGAAAAAACTGCCCGAGCCTTCCCCCTGGACTATCTTGGCATTGATCTGGTCATTGATAAGGTGAAAGGACCACAGATCATGGAAGTCAATGTACGTCCCGGCTTGGGCATTCAATTGGTCAATAAATGCGGACTACAATCAACATTATAATAACCCCTTTTAAATATAAAACATGAAAAATTTTGTCTTTGTTATATTCGTTTTTGCAAGTGCTCTTGGCCTTGCCCAAGAACGGCACCGTTTTGAAATTGGTACGCTCACGGGCTATGAGTACAACTATTTTAAGAGTCCAGATCAGCTAATGGTCAGTGATAGTTTGTTGACCGAAAATGACCTCATAGCAAGTAGTGCCTTCCAGGATGTTTCCTTGGATTATGATTACCGCTATAAGCGGAAGGCACACCGGCTTCGTTTTTCCATAAATCCTTATGCGCGTTTGTTTCAGGAGAACACATCGGACAGTTATTGGAGTCTGAGTGCGGCAGCCAAGTATGATTACAAGCTTTCCAAAAAGGCAAAGCTTTTGGCTGGACTCAATTTTAAACGAATGAATCGTGAGGGGTTGGACGGTGCCCAAGATGTCCTTATCAATCCTTTGGGCTATACCAATTACGGGGCAATGGCCGGATTGGAACTCAGACCTTTTAAGCAGAACAAAACAACGGTCAGCGGTTTTTATAACTTCAAGAACTTTGATGCCTATGGCATACGTGACCTACAGTTTAATGAGTACGGGGTGCGGTTGGCCATGAAGCAAGAGTTTCGTCCAGGGCGCTATGAACATGCCGCTGGGTTTACCGCTTACTATAAAAAGCGCCTGTACGATACCTACAATGCCGATCAAACCCCCATTATTGGACGCCGGGATTGGGACTATATGAAAGCCGTTGTTTTTTATGAACTGCCTTTGGGCAATACCATTGAACTTGAGCCGCAACTGACCTATTATGGGCGTTTTGACCTGTTGGAAAACCGTTCAGGATTTCATCAGTATGGGCCGGGACTGCGCGTAAAGTTTGATAATGACAAGACCAAAATAAGTGCTTCGGCCAAGTATTTTATGCGCGATTATACCAGCATTACGGCTCCTGGAAACTCCAATCAACTATTGCAATATCAGTATACCGATCTGTCCCTGAACGTGGAACAGCAATTGCCCATAAAAGACTTGTTCTTTACGCTAACGGCCTACAGTCGTTTTCGGGAAACCAACACCACCAATCTTTCATCCCGTTCGTTTCGCGGGTACACCAATCAGTATGCCGGTGTAGGACTTACTTGGAGGCTATAAGGTAAGTAGGGCACCGTCATTCCCAAAATGTGGGCATAACGTTCCATACAAAGGAATGGCGGTTTTATAAGGGGATTTTCCGTTACTGTTTCTAAAATGCCTGATGAGATACAATGTTCTGGAAACCTGTTGGATTGCTATACTTTTTTGGCTAATTTCAACCAATCATGGTCAGGGATATCATCAACGTAAACGATTTTATTGTTTTGGTCGAAGAGGCCAATTCGGACAAGGTCATCATAGACTCCTGCAAATTTGACGAACCCTTGATTGCCGTAGCCTTTTATGGTTCGGGCAATGTACACCTGAGCATGAACCATGACGATAAAAAAGAGGAGTATGACAATACGAAGGGTTTGGCCATTTCGTTCTATGCCGATACTAATGTGGATTGTGTTCACACAGTGTCCCCACATAAACCATTGGAATGTGTGTTGATCGCCACAGCTCCCAAAAACTTGCATAAGTTGCCCAATGGGGAAGGGGAACTTTTTACCGATTTGTTGGAACAGTTGGTGAACCCTACGAGTTCTTATGTGGAGGGCCCCCGTTTTTTTATGACCCCGGAGATGGAACAGATTGTCAACAACATCTTTAGCAACCGCTATGAGGGCAAGGCCAAGATGATGTTTTTCCGCAGCCAGATCACCGCACTCTTGTCACATTTTTTTTGGCAGTTGTCCACCTTACAGGATCAGGGAATAAAGACTCAAGAGCGGGAAAAACTTTTTCAGGCCAAGGAAATCCTGTCGCAAAACTTGGATACTCCCCCTTCATTGGCAGAGCTTTCCCGTCAGATAGGCCTAAACACCTTTCAACTTAAAAAAGACTTTAAAGAACTCTTTGGGGTGCCGGTGTTCAAATATCTGCAGAATGAGCGCATGACCACGGCCCATGACCTTATCCGGGCCAAAAGGGCCACGGTGCAGGAAGCCGCTTGGCATGTGGGTTATGATAGTTTGAGTTCGTTTTCCAATGCCTTCACCAAAAAGTTTGGCTTTCGACCCAGTGAGATAAAGGTGTAAAATGTCATGCTGAACTTGGTTTAGCATCTCACCAGTTGAGATAAGATGTCCTTTTTTTAACAAGCAATAAGGCAAAGAGACATTGCCTCCTCCTTTTCGAACAGATCTTTCTCCTTTTTGAACAAATGTCCCGTACAGGCCTAGGTTAGTTTTGGCTTGTAATTAAAAATGCACAATCATGAAAATAGGAAGAGCAATTGTAATTGGGGTGGGCATCTGGAGCCTTGGGGTAGCTGCCTTTGTAATCTCCCATATGATCCCTGTAATGGAAAACGCCGAGTTGCAGGCCAATTTGGTGTTGTTTCTGGCGGTTATGCCACTGGTATGGTTTGGGGCCAAACTTTACTATAAAAAAGAACAACGGACCCAAGGGCATTGGTTGGGAATGGTCTTTTTGCTAACGGCAGCTATTTTGGATGCCTTGATCACGGTGCCTTTTTTGGTCGTACCCCATGGAGGAAGTCATTATGGGTTTTTTACGGATATCAGTTTTTGGGTCATCGCCCTGGAATTTATGGCCGTAGCAATCCTTTACTATTACACCAAAGTGCGTGTAGGCACATTAAAAACTAATGGAACAATAAAATAATCATGAATCATGGAACTGACAGCAAGCAACATTACATTATTTCTGACAACCCTTTTGGTTGGGTTGGTCGCGGGACTATGTTTCACTTGGGGGAACGCCGTAACTCCTGGTATTGGACAATTGGACGATCTAGGCTATCTGCAGGCCTTTCAGAAAATGAACCGAAGCATTGAGAACCCCTTGTTCTTTGTGGTCTTCATAGGGTCGTTCTTTATGGGTATAGCCACAATCTTTACCAACAAGGGGGTGTCATTGGAGCATTATAAATTGGTGCTCGTGGCCGTACTCATTTATTTCTTTGGCGTCATCTTGGTGACTGTGGTAGGCAATGTACCCTTGAACCAAGCTTTGGACAAGACAAATCTGGCTACAAGCACCGTGGAAGAATTACGGGCCCTTCGCGAAAGATTTGAGCATCCATGGAACCGTTTTCACATCATCCGAATTTTGGCGGGAACGGTGTCCTTTGCTCTTTTGGTCATTGCAGGAATTGGTAAAAACGTATAAATATAAACATCAAAAATCATGAAAAACAACATTCTAGTATTGGGAGGCAACGGAAAAACCGGAAGACGAATCGTGGAACGCCTCAAGAGGTTAGGACATAAGGTACGTGTAGGCTCACGCAGTGCCGACCCCGCCTTTGATTGGGGCAATCCAGCAGCTTGGCCGGCCGTGTTGGAGGGAATGGAAAAAGTGTACATTACCTATCAGCCAGATTTGGCGGTGCCCGGGGCCAAGGAGGCCATTGCGGCTTTGGTTAAAGTGGCGAAGGAACAGGGCATTCAAAAATTGGTCTTGCTCTCGGGAAAAGGCGAGGTGGAAGCCGAGCGTTGTGAGCAAATTGTTTTGAACTCAGGGATTGATTCGACAATCATTCGTGCGAGCTGGTTCAACCAGAATTTTAGTGAAAGCTTCTTTTTGGAACCCATTCAACAGGGTGTGGTGGCCCTGCCAAAGGCACATTTGAAGGCTCCGTATGTGGATGCCAATGATTTGGCCGATGTGGCCGTTGAGGTATTGCTGAACGATGGACACCATGGCCAGATCTATGAACTCACTGGGCCACGGTTGTGGAACTTTGAAGAAATCACAGCAGCTATTGCTGAAGCTACAGGGCGGGATTTGAAATTTATCCCTGTTTCATTGCCGGAATATGTTGAAGCGATGAAAGCACAGAGCGTACCCGATGATGTGGTCTGGTTGATGGAGTACCTGTTTGAGGAGGTGTTGGACAATGAGGAAAACCAAAGGGTGACCCACGATATTGAAAAGTTATTGGGGAGAAAGCCCATTGACTTTTTGGATTATGTGGCCGAGACCGTAAAGACCGGGATTTGGAATCCTGTGGTCGAGGCTTAAAATTGGAAGCTATACCAAGTTGAGGTTGTCTTGGTTTTTTGGACACCCTCAGCTTTTCTGTTATTTTAAAATCAGGAATGTAATGACGATTGAGAAATCTATTTTGAATGGGTGGGATTTCTCACACTTCACTTTGTTGCTGTTCGAAACCATCTATGTCATCATGCTGAACAGGTTTCAGCATCTCACCAGATAGGAAAGAAATAATTATCAACTCTGAACTAAATTTGGAATGGTAGGGTTATAAGATTTCAAGACAATGTTTGTAGCATAAGCCGGTTAAAATGGCCAAACCAAAACTTAAGAGCGTGCCAATGAGCACATACTCGGTCAACTTTCGGTTGTTGCCCTTGTTTAAATCACCAAACCGGAACACAGATTTTGCGGCAATCAATAATCCGATGGCCGACCATTGCCCCGCCAAAATAAATCCGAAGACAAATAAACGCTCCAACATACCAATGTATTTACCCGCATTTTTAAGCGAAGTGCCGTCACCGTTTTCATTTTCACTTTTGGCCACCTCATTAATATAGGGTTGCAGTAGGATTTTCATTATAATGCCCGACACAAAAGTGACAAAGACCACGCAACAGATCAGCAATAGGTTTTTTGGGGCAAAAAGTAGGGTAAGGCCCATGTCAAAGGGCTCAAATAGATATACAGCAAGTACAATTGCCAATAGATGTAAAACTTGGTCAAGGGCAAACAACCAACGTTCATTTTTAGAGTTGGTGAACACCAGTTTTCCCAAGTCGATCAGGTAGTGGCTCACTACAATCATAGTTACCGCCCATAGCTGCTGAAACTGAAGTAGTAGGAGCAAGAGCAATAAGTGTACCCCAATATGGAAATAGAGGTATTTGGATTTAGCCTTGTACGCTATTTTATGGATTACCCATTTTTGGGGTTGCAGTGCAAAATCGCCTAGAAAGTGGGCGAGTAATAGTTTAAGGGCAAATACGATCATAGTTGGGCAACTTTGGTTGTGTAAAAAGACAGCAGTTGGGTGAGCTCTTCGTAACCGGCACGTTTTAAATCCCTACTAATGTTGGGTTGGGCCTTGTTTAAAAGTGTTGCCAGTGCTTTTTGGTCTTTATTAGGATGCAAAATAGCTGTTTTAACAACGCCGGCGGTCACTGGGGGCCATTGATCTATGGTCAAAGAAGCCAGTTGTAACATGGTGTTCAAGGTAAGGTCAAACTCGGGATAATTGGATTGAAATGCCAAACGTTGCTTTTTTAGGTTTTCAAAACAACGACCGGAGTGTACAAAGGCACTACCGTTCGCTTCTGAAATTTTAGTGGCATCGTGGTCTTTTTCTCCCAACCCAATGGCAATGCGAACGTCTAAGGATTTGTGTTGTTTGAGCGTGGCCTTTAGCAATAGGGCTGCTTCCAAGGCCTGCTCTGGCCTAGTTTTAAGCTGAAAACTGTCGCCTCGGTATATTTCCCAGGTTTTTGGTTCGTCTCCGTAGTGCGAAAGCGCTTCTTTAAGCAAGGGCAGCCACTTGTTGACTATCACGCTTCGTGAATTTATAATATCTCCTGTAAGAATTGCAATCATATCAAAAATGCGATATAAACACAAATATATCATAAATTAGATATATATTAAAATATATTTTAAATGTGATATATTTTGATGTGAATCAACCAGAGGTGGATTTTGAGCATCATTGTGATATGGAAACCGTTAGTTTGAGTTTTTCCAAAGGGAAAAGTATCGAGAATAAGGTTTTTGTAGAATAAAATCTGATTCTCGATACCTGTTCGTTCGGCAGAGGGGGCAATTTTTCAGGATTTTGGTCAGAAAAATTACTCGAATTGACGAACTTGTAATCAAGATGCACCACGGGTCGTATTAATAGAGTTGATTTCTGCTCCCTTTTTTATCAACCTAGTTTCTTGTTCGTATGGGGTACGATGGTCGTTCAGGATAACTTACAGGATTGTTTTGTAATTCTTCCAAAATGACTTCGATGGCTTTTTCCAATTGTGGATCTCTGCCCTGCATAACCTCTTTGGGCCATTGTTCTACCTCAATATCGGGAGCCACCCCCTCGTTTTCTATTCTGAATCCGTCTTCGTTGTAATAGGCTACATTGGGAGCAGTCACCGAGCCCCCGTCAATAAATTCAGGAAAACCGAGTACACCGACCAATCCGCCCCATGTGGTTTTGCCAATGAGTTTGCCCATACCGAACCTTCTGAACATCCATGGCAGGTAGTCACCACCTGATCCGGCATTTTCATCAATCAGCATCACTTTTGGCCCTTGTATGGATCCGCTGGGAGATCTAAGATCCTTGCCATATCTAAAACTCCATGATGATTGGTAGGGTTTTTTTAAATGGTCAATATAATAGTCGGCCAATTGTCCGCCACCATTAAAACGTTCGTCTATGATTACCGCTTTTTTGTTTACCTGCGGAAAGAAATACCGTTTAAAATATTCATGACCGGCAGTTGTAGTATTGGGCACATACACATAGGCTACTTGGCCATTGGTTGCTTTAGCTACTTTCTTGATGTTGCCCTCTATCCAATCCCTGTTTCTTAAGAAGCGTTCATTGCCCACGGGCACAACATTGACCTTTCGTAAAGCTGTCCCATCAGGGGTTTTGCTTATACCAAGCTCCACAATTTTATTCGCTGTATTTTCAAAGAACGCATGTAGATTTTGCGAAGCGGTCACTTCTTTGCCGTTTACGGTTATCAAATAATCATTGATATTCACGTTTACACCCGGTTCTGTGAGGGGTGATCGCATTCCGGGATTCCAGTTTAGCCCCCCATAGATTTTAGAAATCTGATAGCGATTGTTGTTTGTGGTATAATCTGCGCCTAAGAGTCCACCCCCAATCCTTTCGGGATTGTTCATGCGGTCGCCTCTACTTCCAAACCTATGGTGTCCCACGGCCAGTTCGCTGCACATCCATTGCATTACCCTATATAGATCACTTTTGCAAGATATATCGGGGAGGAACATACTGTACTTTGCCTTCATGGCGTTCCAATCTACACCGTGCATGCCAGGGTCGTAGAAATAATCCCGGTTGACCCTCCAAGCTTCATTGAAAATGTTTTCCCATTCTTTGGATGGGTCGATTTTTATTTTGATTGCAGCCGTATTGAGCATGCCATTTTCGGGCTTTTTTCCTACTTCGGTAATGCCCCATGATCTGCCTTTTCGGTATAGCATTTTCTTTCCGTTGGCCGCAATTTCAAATTCATCGGCAGTCATGATCTCTTTTTCTTCCCTTTCATTTAAATCATATAACATCAATGATTCACCGTCCGGGTCATTGGAAATGTAGTATATTTTGCCTTCTTTGGGGCTTGCCAAGTTGGCATAATGACCCGCCCCTATGGGTAAATCAATTATTCTGTTGAAGATGCCGTCCCAATCAATATGTATGGGTTCATCGGCTTTTTTTTCATCTTTTTCATCGGTGTCCTTATCCTTTTTGCCCAATTCTAGGTCATTTTGTTTTGCCAAGGGTGACTTTTGGTCTTTTTGTAGGGTGATCAGGTAGATGGAGTTGCTTATCTCCATGTCTTGGTTGGATTGGTCAAACCAATTCACAACGGGCCCTGCATCTGTGGAAGCGAGCATATACAGGTATTTTCCGCTGGCATCAAAAACGGGTTCGCTTACATTGGATAGCCCATCGCTCAAGGCATACGATTTTTTTTGATCCATGCCGTAGGCAAACGCCTGTTCAAAATTTGTTTCGCTAATCAGCGTATAACTGATCCATTTGGAATCCTTTGACCATGAACCAAAAAGTTCCCTAAAGGCACCGGGCACATACAGCACATCAGAAGCAACCTTGGTTGTGGTGCCTGAAGCAATGTCTGTTACGTACAGGGAACGGCCATTATCTACATAGGCCACCTTTTTACTGTCTGGGGACCAGTGTATATAGGCATAAAATCCAGTACCGGACAATCCTATTTTTTGGATGTTTCCTGTTTTAAGGTTTTTGACGTGCAGGGCATATTCGCCGGATTCATCTGAAAAGAAGGCCAATTTTTCACCATCTGCTGACCATGCAGGATATTTTTCATGTACACTAGGGGATTGGGAGTGATTGATCACCTCGCCCTTTTTTTCGGGTATGGAAACAATCTCGCCCCGGAAATCAAGGGCTACCCGTGCTGCCGATGGTGATACTGATAGACTTCGAATATGACGATTGCCCGAGACATATCTTGGTCTAACCTCTAATAGATCGGTAGCGATGCCAACAGTGATTTTTGAGTTTGAGCCTGTTGCTGGATTGTGATGGTGCAGATATCCTGAATATTCATAAACCAACGCATTGCCATTGGTGTTTAGGTTCAATACGCCAAAATCATCATAGTTGGTATGCTGTTGAATTTGCTGTGTTGCGATGTCATAGGAAAATAAGTTGAACTCTCCGTTTCGGTCACTCCTAAAATAGACCTTGTTCCCTATCCATTCGGGGTCAGCTTCATTACTGCCACCGGATGGTTTGGGGATTTCGGTCACCTCATAGGTTTCCAGGTCAAGTATCCAAATGCGGCCTTGGGTACCCCCGCGATAATTTTTCCATTGATTGAACCGCTCATAATTGGGCACATAGGCCAAAAACTTCCCATCGGGGGAGTAGGTGCCTTTAAAGGCTGTGGGAATGGGGAGTTCTTTGGGTTGCCCACCCTCAATGGAGACCGTATAAAGTTTGGAGTACCTGCCTGTAAAAGTGGTGCGGGGAGAACTGAACAAGATCGATTTTCCATCTGGGGTAAAATCCAGTACATTATCCCAAGAGGGGTGCCAGGTAAGTCGTTTGGGAATACCACCCTCGGTTGGGACAATAAAAACATCATTATTTCCATCATACTCTGCGCTGAATGCAATCATTGAACCATCTGGGGAAAAAACAGGATTGTATTCTATGCCCTCATCAATGGTCAGCCGTCTTGGGTTAGCACCATTTTTATTGGCGACCCATAAATCTTCAGCATATACAAAAGCTATATTGTTATCGCTAATTGCGGGTGTTTGCAGCAGACGGGTATCAATTTTATTCTGGGAGAGACCTTTAGGGATTAAAAAAAGGAAGGAAAAGGCAGCAATAATAAATAGATGGAGTCTAGTCATGATATTTTTTTTGATGGGTAACTTGAAAGTTTTGATAAAAAAAATGTGGGGACACATTAATCCTTTAATGTAAGCTAATCGGACAATATTTTCAAATAATGTTGATAATGTTTTTTTTAGGGTAATGACTTGCCTGGTATAGCAGCTATAAATGTTGGCCTCCAAGAATAAGTGTATTTTATAAAGAGAATACAAAAAAAGAGGTGATTCTGAGTTGATGCTTGATGCCAGATTTCTTAAAAAGCGTGGTCAATTAAAAAAACTTAACACAAGATTGAAGAAAAACCATCATCCTTAATTTTCAAGTAATCTTTCCATAACCCAAACGGCATATCGGTTTTCTAGTTTTAAGGCTAGTCTAAGAACACTTCACAAATTTTAAAATGGAAAGAAAAATACAAACCAGAAGAGCCTTTTTGGCCAAATCTATTTTAGCCTCGGGCGGCGTTATTTTAACCTCACAATTGATGGCATGCCAAAAACTGGACGACCTTTTGGGTAACGGTGGTGGTGATGGTGATGTACCCCGGTTTTTACATGGTGTGGGAAGCTTTGATCCCACGGCAACGGCGGTTATCATTTGGACACGATTTACCCCAATGGCAAAAGAGGTCAACGATTTTGTTCAGATAAACTGGCAGGTGGCCACCGATTCGGACTTTGACCATGTGGTGAAGGAGGGCATGCAATATGCATCGGCCGAAAATGATTTTACCATTGTACAGGATGTGACCGGTCTTGAACCCAATGGAACATATTATTATCGTTTTATGCAGCAGGATTTGGATGAGGTGTCCATCATAGGGGAGACCATTACCCTTCCAGAGTCAGGTGCAGCGGTCAATAGCCTAAAATTGGCCATTTGCTCCTGTAGCAATTATCCGGCCGGACTTTTCAACGTATACGATGCCATGGCCAAAAGTGATGCGGACATCATTCTCCATTTGGGGGATTATATCTATGAATACGAGGTGGGGGGATATGGCACCAACGAGAATACAACAGCCTTGGGAAGGGAGCACGACCCTAAGACCGAGATTTTGACCATGGAGGATTACCGACTTCGGTACCGCCAGTACCGAACTGATGAAGGCTTGCAGTTGGCCCATCAGAAAAAACCGTTCATTGTGGTGTGGGATGACCATGAGATTACCAATGATGCCTATAAGGATGGGGCAGAAAACCACGATGAAAGCGAAGGGGATTACCAAGAGCGTTTGCAGCGGGCCATAAAGGTGCATGGCGAATACTTGCCCGTTCGTAGCAATACCGAAGGGGTCATATACCGAAATTTTGAGTATGGTGACTTGGTCAACTTGGTCATGTTGGATACCCGGATCATAGGTCGCGACAAGCAATTGGCCTTTGGCGATTTCTTTTTGGGGGATGGCAGTTTTGATACTGCTGCCTTTACTGCGGCAATAGCCGATCCCAACCGTGCCTTGATGGGGCAGGAACAATTGGCATGGACAGCCGCTGCGGTTGGAGCGAGCCATGCAAAATGGCAAGTGTTGGGCCAACAGGTGTTGATGGGAAAGATGAACGTGCCGGCAGAACTACTGGGCCTGATAGGGCAGATAGCCGGAGGGGATACCTCTGCCGAAACCCTGGGGGCCTTGCAAACACTGTTGACCGATTTGACTACCTTGAAGCTTAGGGCTTTGCAAAATGATCCTACATTGACCGAGGCAGAATTGGGGAGATTGGCGGCCCAAGTCCCCTATAATTTGGATGCTTGGGATGGCTACTTTGTGGAACGGGAGCAACTCTTTGGTGTTATGAACGGTAAAAACACCGTTGTTTTTGCCGGGGATACCCATAATGCATGGCATAATGAACTTGTAGATATAAATGGGAATAAGATTGGCGAGGAATTTGCCTGTCCCTCCGTAACCTCTCCAGGTTTTGAAGGATTGTTGGGAACCGACCCCGAAACTATTGCGGGGGTTGAGCTTGCTTGGACCACTTTGGTGGATGGGCTCCAATATTTTGATGCCAAGAGAAGGGGCTATATTTTGGCGGAGTTTACGCCAGGTACGGCAACTGCCCATTACAGATTTGTTGACAATATTGCCGCAACGGCCTATACGGTCACAGAAGACAAGGTTACCACCTATACTGTTTGATACAATACAAAAAAAAAGCCCCTAGTCATGAAGGGGCTTTTTTTTTGATTCAAACAACAATTATCCTCTTTTTCCTTTTCTTTTGTGCTGCCTTTTCTGGGCATGCTTTTTTAATTGCATTTTTTTCCATTGGGCATACTGATCCTCGGTCAAGATTTTTTTGAGTTCCTGTTGATGGGCAATCCTTCGGTCCAGCATTTCATTTTCCTTTTCAAAACGCTGTTCTTGGGTGGGTCTTTCATAATCATCGGACGCCTTGTTGGCTTTTCGTTCTTCCCTTTTGGCCTTTCGGAATTCAGCATTGGCCAAATTTATTTCAAAAATTTGCTGTTGTTGCTTGTCCGATAAATCAAGGGCCAAGGCCATCTTTTTGGTCTGTAGGGTTGCCGCTTGTTCTGGGGTCATCTGTTCCCTTCCTTCTCGTTGGCGATGGGAATCCCCTCTGCCCTGTGCAAAGCTGGACATGCTTGCCAACATTGCCATAACAATTACTAATTTCTTCATGATTTTAATTTTACCATTTGAGGATAGGACATCAATCTTACCCTTTGGTTTAAAATCAATCGGAAGTTTAAGAGGGGTTTAACACAGGAACCTATTCCTTGTAATATGGGGAGTCTTGGTCTTCTTCAAACTCATTTGGGTTTTCGGGCTCGTTTTCTGCATCCAGTTCCACCATTTCGGCTTCAAACCGTTGTTGTAGTTCTGCTTGCTGTTCTATGTTGTAATAGGCCAAGGCAGCTATGATAAAACTAGCCAAAAAGAATAGACTTTTAATTTTGTAGGCTTTCATGAAGTAAGATTTTGGTACTACTAAGATAGTAAACCAAATCAAGGCTTTTTGCAATATGTTGTGAAACCATGGATAGCTGTATGTGAAATAATGGTCGCGTAAACAAAAAAAGGACGAACTGCACAGTCCGTCCTTTTAAAGGGAAGTTTTTTGGATTATCCTCTAGGATCCAATACCATATCAATACGTTCCAATGCGTCCTGTAAATGGTACCTGCTCATGGAATCTGATATTCTGGAAAGACCATTTCTAATATCCCGTTTAAGGTTGTTCAGTTCTGCCCGTGCCACAGAACGGATATCTGATTGGCTGGTGTTTACCGCGGTTGATTTTTGATAGCCTCCAAAATCTGGGGCCTTTCTTTGGTTCTTGGCAGTCATTAAATAGGCCAAACGGTCAATATGGGCTTTTTGAAGGTTTCTTCTGTAGGTGTCTATAGTTCTGCCCGTTCTTGTTTCGGACCAGATACCACGGCGAAGATCGCGCATGATCTCATTTATTTTATAGGCCCCGTTGCCGTTCAGCGTTTCATTTTCAATGGACCGGGCCAATTTTCCAAGAGATAATATGGTGTTCAGGCTACGCTCTTGTATGCTGCGAATCCGTTCTACCGAGCCAGAGTATTCTATTCTACTGAATATTTCCTTGTCCAACATCCATTCAGGGGTTTCAAAGAGTTGGTCGTGTAGGAACTGAAGGCAGTTTTTCTGATGCTCTTTGGGTACGTGGATGTAAACGGCCCCTTCTTGGTCGGCAGTTTTGTACTCTTCATAGACCCCGCCTATATTGTTGGCCACATGGCCCATATACCGTGTGAACTGATTAATGACCTGCCCGTACATGGTCTCAAGGTCGTCGTAATTTTCACCATCCTCGGTGGTCCAATCCATGAGACTTGGCACAATTCGTTTGAGGTTGGCAATCCCATATTCGCTGGCTTTTATGGCATTGTCGCCCAAATCCTCCGTTTGAGAGCTTGGGTCATGGATATCGCCGCCTACTTGTTGGTGGCCAAAGCGGTATACACGTTCCCCGGCATGTTCCAAAATCCATTGGTTTAGAATAGGTTTTTCCTCTTCGGCAGTTTTGTCCAAGATAGGGCGGTATCCCCATTTAATGGAGTACTTGTCATACACCCCAATTTCTGGCATTAGGGATACATCACCATCACCGGGCTGGGCCACATAGTTAAAACGGGCATAATCCATGATGGAGGGGGCCGTGCCATATTTTTTGGTGAAGCTTGGCGACCGTAGTGAGTCTACGGGAATAGCGGCACTACTCCCCATATTGTGGGGGAGGCCCAAGGTATGGCCCACCTCGTGTGAGGAGACAAAACGGATCAGCCGGCCCATGATCTCATCTTTGAATTCCACCTTTTGCGCATCTGGGTTAATGGCCGCTGTCTGTACAAAGAACCAGTTTCGGAGCAAGGTCATGACATTGTGGTACCAATTAATGTCAGATTCCAATATCTCCCCACTTCTGGGGTCACTTACATGGGGTCCGTTGGCGTTGGGTACGGGCGATGCCAAATAACGGACAACAGAGTAGCGAATATCCTCAGGGGACCATTCCGGGTCTTCTTCCGGGCTAGGGGGGTCTTTGGCAATGATGGCATTTTTAAAACCAGCCGCCTCAAAGGCTACTTGCCAATCTTCGATACCTTGTTTAATATAGGGAACCCACTTTTCTGGGGTGGCCCTATCAATATAATAGACAATCTGTTTTTTGGGCTCTACCAGTTCGCCCGCCTTGAACTTTTCAATGTCCTCATCCTTTACCTCTAGTCTCCAACGGTCCAAGTAAGTAATGGTTTTGCTTTTATGCGCCTCTAAACCGTAATCTACCTGTCCGCGGGCAAACCATCCCACGCGTTCATCAAAATAGCGCTTTTTCATGGGTTCCTTGGGCAGTAAGATCATGGAATTGTTGATCTCTATGGAAATACTGCCCATACTGGTATTGCTTGGAGGGGCTTTTGCGGCATAGGTCTTTACGTGCCTGGCCTCAATGTTCAAGGGGTAACTTTTAATGGATTCGATATAACTCCTGTCTCCATCCATTCGGCTTACTTTATAACGCTTTCGGTAAGACTCCGGCATACCTAGGGCGTTCACATCTTTGGTAAAAAGTGGGTCTACTTGGATAACCGTGGCGGGATGGAGCGAATCCTTTTTATTCAAGGCCTTGATATCAAAGGCATAGAGTACGGGCTCAAAGTTGGAATTGACCACGGCCTCATGAATGGGCAGGGAATCTGCTGCATAGTTTTGGTAGGATACCACACGAAGCAATACTTTGGTGGGCTTTTTCTCCCAGCGTAGGACCTGGGTGTTGATCTTTCCACCACCAAAACCGATGCCAGTGGCAGTTTTGGAGATTCGGCTTACCATCAACATCTCACGGTTAAAGAGGGAATCTGGAATTTCATAAAAATGCTTTTCGTCAACCTTGTGCACCTGAAAGAGTCCCTTGTCAGTTTTGGCCTCTTTAGTGATTACCTTATTATAAGGTTTTATTTTTTCGTCCTTTTTGGGTTTTTTGGCAGCTGCGAGTTCGGTTTTTTTCTTTTTCTTTTTAAAGAGTTGGGCGTTGGTGGTCTGGAAAGTGGATAGGGCCATAATAAGGATAAGCCCCTTGAGCAAAACATTTAATTTCATCTTCAATATATTTAGGTACCCGAGATGGGGTAAAAAAGGTCGTCTAAGATAGCCAACTAAACTGTTAAAACGATATTAAAAGCAGTTTTAAGCTTTGAATGGCCAACATTTGGCAGTCCTGAACTTTACTGGTGGTTTGCACTGAATCGTACAGTATACTTGCGTTTACGAAGATTGTGTAATTGTTAAAAAAGATAAAACCCTGTAACAAACCCAAATTTATATAGTCTTATAGGCATATAACATCAATCATCAAATCAATCAGAAAATGAACAAGTTATTAGTAATTTATGCGTGTGGTCTTTTTAGTGGATCACCCATGGTAGAAGAACAAAAAAGTACAATACCCCTTCAACCCCAAGTATTGGAGGTCAGTAGCTTTGAGAACAGTACAGCGGTATCGGAAAAGGATACTGAGTTGAGTTTGGTCGTAGAACGGACATCAGAAAATATGTCACGACCTACGTTGCACACGGAAATGAATAATGAGGTGGAATCCGATACAGCGTTGGATTTTAGGTACAAACCCGAAATAGAAGACACCCTTATTGATTTGAATTCCATAGATTTTATTGAAGTAGAACCGGAAATCAACCTTGGTTTTGATACCGAGGCCTACCTGCCCGTGGGATTTGACCCCTATGGTACGCCAACCGATGTGCATTCCATAGATTTTATAGCGGAGGACGCCATTGATCTTGGGTTTGACGCCAATGATTATCTACCCGAAGGTTTTGACCCCTACGTGGCTTACTTTAACATTCATGACATAGAATTTATAGAGGTGGAAGAAGATTTTTATATCGATTTTGATTCCTGTCTATCTGAAGGGAATGTCTATGCAGCAGCATTCAATATCCATTCATTAGAATTTATTGGAGACGATGATATAGAATTGGGTTTTGATACGAGACCGTATCTGCCCGAAGATTTTGACCCCTACACAAGGTCAAATTAGGATGTTTTCATTTATCAAATTTTTGAGTTAGTTAGTTAAGTTGAAAAAGCTCCCGGAAAACGGGAGCTTTTTTTTGTTTCCCAAGGCATAAATGGGCGATTAACAAAAAGATAACATTTTTTTCGACAAGGTGTATTTGGCAATGTTCTGTAAGAAAACATACCACTTTAGCAATGGGCCGATTTGGGGATTGAAGATTTTTCAACCACAGAAGTAAATGCTCAACAATCTTCTTTTTATGCATTTTTACAGGCTTGTTAAGAACTTGCCAAAGCATGCGAATCCCTAGGGTTTACCGTTATAATTTTGACCATAAAATCATAAAGACGAATAAAATGTTACATAAAAAGTATTTGACAGCAGTATTCATGGCAAGCATGTTTTTACCTATGTTGGGCGCCAGCAAAACGGATCGTTTACGGGTAGAGGAACTAGACCTTACATCGGTGGAGTTTGTAGACCCAGAAGAGGAAACCATTGAGTTGGGCTTTGATACGGCCCAATACCTGCCCGAAGGTTTTGATCCCCATTCAGAAGTTGTCAACATCCACAGCATCAATTTCTTGGAAGTGGAAGATCTTAGGTTGGGTTTTGACGCTCAAGACTACCTGCCTAAGGGGTTTGACGCGTATAAGTAGCATAAGACAAGCAACAATTAATCAAAGAAAACCCTTACGTTCTTGTAAGGGTTTTTTTGTGCGAGAAACTGAAACCACAGTTTTGCCCGTTTTGACCCCCCAAAAACCACCTGTATACCACTAAATTTTGTTAAACGTCTGAAAAAAAGCTTACTTAGCCTTCCATAATGACCCAAATCCTACAGTGATGAATTCAATTTCAAAATTTGGCCTATTTTTTGGGCTTTTGTTTAGCCTATCCAACATGGCCTTGGCCCAAGAAGAAGTGAGCCAGCGCGAACTTATTGCTCTTCTGGAGCTGCGCTCAAGAACCCATGGCAATGAATGGACAACCCCTTGGGACCTCAATGAACCCATTACTACATGGCATGGCGTTAAGGTTAAGGACTGCAAAGTGGTTGCCCTTGATTTGGCCAACAATAACTTAAAGGGAAACCTTCCCTTGACCGTGGGCAACTTAAAAAACTTGGAATATTTGGACCTTTCAGATAATGAACTCACCGGCAGAATGCCAAGGGAGTTGCGCAAGTTTGGTAATCTTAAGTACCTTGATCTAAGTGGAAACGAATTTGTGGGGACGTTGCCCCAAACCTTGAATCGTATGGCCAACTTGGTCTATTTTGACGTGGCCGAAAATGATCTTGAAGGTTCGTTGCCCAGTTCGTTGGTAGAATTGGCCAACTTGAACAGCCTGGTGTTGGCCGATAATAATTTTATTGGGGAAATGCCCGTTGGGATGGAAAATCTAAGAAAATTGGAAAAATTATACATTTCAAAGAATGGTTTTACCAGTTTGGATGCGCTGCGAACTTTATCGGAGCAGCAATTGGTCTTGATCGATGTTGATGTAAACACCAAAAGGTTTGAAATTATTGATTTAGCCAAAACCAAAGAAGGCATGGCTGAGCTTAAATTTGAAGATGACGACCATTTGGAATGGTGATTTTTAAAAGAACTATAAAGGTATTGAGGGCCCACGAGATGTGGGCCTTTTTTATTAAAAAATCAGGGGGATGACATATTGGAACACCAAAATCAAAAGAATCACAGAGATTAGATTTAGGATTACCCCAACCTTGGCCATTTGAAAAACTTTCACATACCCACTGGCAAAAACAATGGCGTTGGGCGGTGTGGCCATGGGCAGCATAAAGGCACAACTACTGGCTATGGTTACCGGGATCAATAAATAAAGAATGGGAATCTCCAGCCCAATGGCAATACCCGCCACCACGGGCGCCAATACGGCCACAAGGGCCACATTGCTCATCAATTCGGTCATAAAGAGCATTAAAAAAATGAGCAGTGAGGCGGTGAGTAAAATGCTAATATCACTTTGGGCAATACCGTTGGCCACCAAATCCACGATGCCGCTGGCAGACATTCCCTTGGCCAGTGCAAGTCCGCCACCAAACAGGATAAGGATGCCCCAAGCCAGACGTGAGGTATCTTGCCACGTGATGATAAAATCTCCCTTTTTTATGTTGTAGGGAATGGCAAAAAGGGCTAAAGCCGCAAAAATACTGATCATGGTGTCAGAAAGACCAAGCTTGGGAAAAATATCGTTGATCAGGGTGCGGAATATCCATAGAAATACAGTCACCCCAAAAATGGCCAATACCATTTTCTCCTTGCCCGAGGTAGGCCCCAGTTTCTTCAATTCCTCGTGGATTACCTCTTTTGAGGCATTGAATGTCAAATCGCGGTTGGGGAACATCCATTTCACCAAGACAAAATAGCTGATACCGATCATAATGGCAGAAAACGGAAGCCCCAAAAGCATCCACTTTACAAATGAGATTTGAATGTCGTATTCATTTTCCAACAACCCGATCATTACAGAATTGGGCGGTGTACCTATAACTGTGGCAATACCACCGGCGTTGGCAGAAAAGGCAATGCCTAGCATAACGCTCAAGGCAAAATTCTGGTCATTTTTGGTAAAACCATCGGCATCGTTGATCAATAGGGTAATCACGGAAAGGGCAATGGGCAACATGACCACCGTACTGGCCGTATTGCTGATCCACATGCTAAGTACTGCAGTAGCGATCATAAAACCGAGCACAACTTTATTTGGGGTGGTGCCCGTTAAGCGAATGATGTTCAGGGCAATCCTACGGTGAAGATTAACTTTTTCCAGTGCCAGTGCCATGACAAAGCCGCCAAAAAAGAGAAATACAATGGGGCTGCCATAGTTGGCCCCAACCTCGGCTATGGGCAAAATTTTTAATAGCGGAAAAAGTAACAGGGGTAAAAGTGCCGTGACCGAAATGGAGACCGCTTCGGTGATCCACCAAAAAAGCATCCATAGGGCAACGGCGATAACGGCGTCTCCCTTTTCCGAAACCAATTCATAGGGAAGGTTGCTAACCGTAAGAAAGGCTATGGGGCCAAGGGCAAGACCTATTTTTTTGCTTAGTTCCATGAGGTTCTAAGCTATGGTTTTTAATTGAAATCAAAAAAAAACTACAGTTATTTCAATTTTGCAAACAGGCCGACATCATTTTTTTCAACCGCCATCAGTTCCAATTTCACCAAGTTCTTGGTACTCTTATCCCACTTTTTACCGCTTAGGGAGGCTTTTGCTTTGAGTTCGGCCAAAGGCAACTCACCATGTGGTTTAAGAATATCGATAATGGTTTTTTCCTCTTCGGTTAATTCCACCTGTTTTTTTTCTGGTCGCATTTGCGGGAAGAACAGTACTTCTTGGATGCTGGAGTTGTTGGTCATCAACATCACCAAACGGTCTATGCCGATTCCGAT
This sequence comes from Croceivirga sp., assembly GCA_965230555.1. Lineage (GTDB taxonomy): Bacteria > Bacteroidota > Bacteroidia > Flavobacteriales > Flavobacteriaceae > Croceivirga. The sequence continues at coordinate 3,597,047 of OZ246014.1, read as the reverse complement.
ACCTGAGGTTGGCGGCATACCATATTCTAAGGCCCGGAGAAAATCTTGATCAATGAACATGGCTTCGTCATCCCCTTTTTCTGAAAGGCGCAGTTGTTCCTCAAAACGTTCGCGTTGGTCAATGGGGTCGTTCAGCTCAGAATAGGCATTGGCCAATTCCTTGCCATTCACCATGAGTTCAAAACGCTCGGTAAGTCCGGGTTTGCTCCGGTGGGCTTTGGTTAACGGGCTCATCTCTTTTGGGTAATCGGTAATAAAGGTGGGTTGTATGTAGTGGTGCTCACACTTCTCGCCAAAAATCTCGTCGATCAGTTTGCCCACCCCCATGGTCTCGTCCACGTCAAGCCCCAAGCTTTTGGCCGTCTCACGAAGCTGCATCTCATCCATGCCCGATACGTCTATGCCCGTATGCTCTTTTATGGCGTCCAAAATAGGAACTCTTGGGTAAGGGGCTTTAAATTCAATTTCATTTTCGCCTACCGTTATTTTGGTGCCACCGGTGGCATCTTTGGCCACTTTTTCGAGCAATTGCTCGGTGGTATCCATCATCCAATGATAATCTTTATAGGCAACATACAGTTCCATGACCGTAAACTCGGGGTTGTGGGTACGGTCCATGCCCTCGTTACGAAAGTCTTTTGAAAATTCATATACCCCATCAAAACCACCGACGATCAATCGTTTTAAATACAGCTCGTTGGCAATACGCAGATAGAGCGGAATGTTCAGGGCGTTGTGGTGGGTCAAAAACGGTCGGGCCGCAGCACCGCCCGGTATGGGCTGTAAGATGGGGGTTTCCACCTCCAAGTATCCCCGTTCATTATAAAAATCACGAATACTGTTCGTTATTTTGGTACGCTTGATGAAGGTTTCCTTCACCCTTGGGTTCACCACAAGATCTACATACCGCTGACGGTAACGCAATTCGGGGTCGTTGAATTCATCGTAGGTTTTTCCATCGGCATCCACTTTGGGCAAGGGCAATGGGCGCAACGATTTGCTCAATAGCCTAAAATCTTTGACCATCACGGTTTTTTCACCTACTTGGGTGGTAAAGAGCTCGCCTTCAACCCCGATAAAATCGCCCATATCGAGCAGTTTTTTATAGACCTCATTGTAGTGGGTCTTATCTTCTCCTGGACAGATTTCATCGCGATTAAAATAGACTTGGATTCGCCCTTCGCTGTCCTGTAGCTCTGCAAAGGAAGCCTTGCCCTGAATCCTACGGGACATCAACCGTCCGGCGATGACCACTTTTTTACCTTCCTCAAAATCATTTTTTATGCTTGTTGAATTTGCATCAATTGGATATAATGCTGCGGGATAGGGATCAATGCCCAGTTCCCTTAATTTAGTTAGTTTTTCACGTCGTACAAGCTCCTGCTCTGATAATTGCATGGTAAAAAAATTAAAGCGCAAAATTACACTTTTGCGCTTTAATTCATAGCAGTTGAACTTGCTTGCAATACTTTTTAATAGGGATCGTATTGGTTTCCATTTATAATTGCAGAAAAATCATCTTCCAAGCTAATCATGGGACTTTCTATAATTCTATTGATCTCGCGGCCCTTTTTAAGAAAAATAAGGGTGGGAACCCAATGAATGTACAAACCCCACTCTTCACCACCGGGACTTTTTTTGTAAAACGCTTCCCTTTTGTCTACCGCAACAATTTTTAATTGTTCCATGGGGAAGTTGACCGTCTCCAGAATTTTGATGATCCTGGGCACCTCCCGCTTACTGTCTACGCACCAAGTACCCATAAAAAGGAGTAAATGGTATTCCTTTAACGAAGCTGAGAAGGATTCAGTTTTTTCGCTTTCAACGGTGTAGTTTTTGTAGTTGCTGTCAAACCAACTCAGATAGGGTTCTGTTTTTAGGTCTTCAACAGTAATATGGCCTACCAAGATTTTGCTTCCGTTTTTAAGCGTGATTTCCTCTTTGTTCTGGGCACTGGTAAAAACGGTCAATAGCAATAGGCAGTATAAAATGGTGTTTTTCATGGTCTTGGATTTTACAGCTAAATTAAAGAACTCATATGGACTTTTTCAATTGGCTAAAAAACTATTGTTTTTAGCCCTGTTCTTGTCTTTTTTACTTCCGTAGCCTTGCTATGCAACTCAAAAAAGCCTGCAACAGAACTAAAAACCCCTAATTTTCGCTTAAATCCAAAAAGTCTATATGAGTTCAATGATTAGTCTGAACAGTGAAAAGGAAACCGAACCCAGTTTGGAATTTGACACTTGGCAATTGTTAGGTGCTAAGAAACCACATTTTTGCTTGTTCTTTGCTGTAACAAGTTCCATTGTTCTGCGACCTATGGTTACATTACATCAATCAAATCACCATGAGTTTTCTACGCGTTTTATTGGCCATTATCTTTCCGCCTCTATCCGTTATCGGAAAAGGTTGCGGTTCTTTTTTAATTGTGCTGCTTTTAACCCTTTGTGGCTGGGTGCCCGGGGTGATTGCTGCATTGATCATTTTGAACAACCCCAATTGATTTACCCTTTGTAATTTTGTGGGATGAACAAAGAAGTCCACCTGAAAGATCTGGGTCATAAAGATTACAAAGAAACCTGGGATTACCAAGAACTCCTTTTTAAGGAAATCATCGATTTAAAGATTAAGAATAGGAGGGAAGGCACCGAGCTTCCCACACCCAATCATTTTTTGTTTGTAGAACATCCGCATGTATACACCTTGGGCAAGAGTGGCGATATGGCCAATTTGTTGGTCGATGAAAAAATTCTGGAAGAGAAAGGGGCCAAGTTTTACAAGATCAATCGGGGGGGCGATATTACCTACCACGGTCCGGGCCAGATAGTGGGCTACCCCATCTTGGATCTGGACAATTTCTTTACCGATATCCATAAATACCTCCGGTATTTGGAGGAGATGGTCATTTTGACCTTGGCCGAATATGGCCTAAAAGGAGAACGTTCTGAGGGTGAGACCGGGGTTTGGCTGGATGTGGGCACGCCCTTTGCCCGAAAAATATGCGCTATGGGTGTACGTGCCAGTCGTTGGGTGACCATGCATGGCTTTGCCCTGAACGTTAACGCGAATTTGGGGTGTTTTGATTTGATGATCCCCTGTGGCATAAAAGGAAAAGCGGTTACCTCTTTAAACGTGGAATTGGGTAAGGCCACAGTGAGTATGGAAGCGGTGAAGCAAAAACTACAGCATCATTTTCAATCGCTCTTTGGAGCGGAATGGCTCAAAGAAAAGACCAGGGTGTAACCCCCGGCCCCAATTTTTTATACCAATTCGATAGGCGAAACCGAATAAAGAAAAAGAAACGTTTATCCAGTGGTTTTGTATGTTGAAATGGTATTAGTTCATTGCCGTGAGCTGGGTTTTTCCCACTTCCTTTCCTTTTTTGTTCTTGGTAATGGATTGAATCATGATCATGTCTTTGTTGAACCATTGTTCGGCCGTTCCCTGAACTTTTACAAGACCCATTTTGCTGTTGAAATCATAAGTCATTTTCTTGCATGGAAAACTCCCTGCGGGGGTGTTGATCGTTTCTTCGGCAATCACTTTCCTATTGGTGATGTTCAGGGTCATGGTCATAAAATTGACCCCACCACTACCAGCAGAAACGGTGATGTGGCCATCCGCTAAGGTGTCTCCTACATTGGCGTTGTTGGGAAAGTTAAGGGCGTTCCCATCAACCGAAACCTCCATGTTCTCTCCCATGGCAGATAAACGGCTCGAATCAAAAAAGCGCATCATGTCAACAGCTATAATGCCATTTTCACAACTGATGCCGTATTCGTTGGTGTAATTGTTTTTGGCATTCTTTAGGTCGGTGATGGTAACGGTCACCGTAGCGGTGACCACCCCACTATTGTTGCTGATCTTGGTTGTGGTGTGCTTTGACTTGGTCAAGGCTTTCCCCTTTCTGTCAAAATCGGTATACTCAATTTCAGCTCCGTTTTTAAGCTGAGCAAGTGATTCGCATATTTCCTGGGCCTTCAGGGGGAGCCCCAGACATAGTAGGGCCAAGAATAAAAGAGTTGTTCTCATGATGGGGTGTGTTAATTTGTCTTAATGAATTCTACCCTTCGGTTCTGTGCTTTCCCTTCGGCAGAGGTGTTATCGGCAACGGGTTCCAGTTCGCCCTTGCCTTCGGTGTCCAACCTATTGCTTGAAACATTGTATACGTTGACCAATGCATCTTTTACGGCTTCCGCCCTGTTTTTTGATAAGGTCATGTTTGTTTCGTCATTCCCATCGGCATCGGTATGTCCTACAATCTTAAGGTTGATGGAGGCATCCTGTTGGAGCACTTGATAAATTTGTCGGATAATGCCCATGGATTCAGGTTTTAATCGATCGGAACCGGAATCAAACAAGATTCCATTTGTGGAGATTTTGCCATTGGCAAGGAGTTTTCTGCGAAGATCCACGCCGCCTTCGGCGACTTTAAGGTTGGCAATGAAAACCTTTTCTTTTCCATCCTTAAAGGCATTGGCATGGAACTTGACCGTGTGCAATACGGCTCCGGCTGGTACCATTCTGGGGACATCAATATATTTTACTTGGTTCACCCATAATCTAAAGCGCTGTTTGTTCACAGCTATGGATACATGTGGGTTTTCCAGAACGGCATTCCTTAAATCTGCCTTAACGGTACTGCGGATTTCCCTTTTTCGATTGATATTGTTTTCAATGGTGATGCCGATGGCCGCATATTGGCAAAATGGTAACTCTGCAAAAGCATAATTGTCTCCTTTAACAAACTTGTCATTGTCACTCAAGAAGACTGTAAGTTTGGATGTGGATGAGGTTTGCCGGTCCAGGCCAACGGCAGCAATGTCAAATTCTATGGTATATTCCTCGGGGAGTTGAGGCACGTCTGGGACATAAAAAATATTGTATCCAGATTTCAGTTCCAGCCATTTTTGTGGCGAATCGCCTATGGTGACCAATTCTCCCCCGGCATTGGTGTTCCATTTGGAAGGAAAATCGCCTATAAATTCATTGGCAAAATCATCAAAGAATAATGGTTTATCACCAGGGACAAAGTCAAATTTACTGTACACCTGAATGGTTTTGGGGCCATTATTAGGCATTTGGTCACTAACCGGACCACTGGCACTGGGATTTTCCTGACCCCCACTTGGTTTTTGTGGATTTGGGGCCTGGGGAGCTTTTTCGCCTTTTTGGCCCGGTTCCAGAATACTGTCCAGAACCTCGTCGGTTTTTTCAGAGGTTTCTTTTTCTACCCTACGTTCAACAGTTCGCTCTGCGGCTTTTTGTGCCCTCTTCCCCAACTTTTTTAAGAGTTGGCCATTTGCAACCATGCCAAACAGGAGTAATGAGCAGAAACAGCAAATGTTTCTTCTTAGTGTGGTCATTTGGTAATGTTTTGATTAGTAGTTTTTTAAGATATCAAAAAAATCAAAACAAAATATGAATTTAACATGGAGAGATCAAAGGATATGTATGTCCCGATGCCTTATCTGTATAAACGGTAATTAATTGATGCCGTATAGAATAATGGAATTTTCCTGGTCTTTGGCCACCAACTCCAATTTTCGGTCGCCATCCATGTCGATCATATCGATGACAGAGTTCCCATAGACAGGAAAATTGGGTATGGGCTCCGCTTGACTGTCGTACAAATAAATTTTTTGGCTTTGGATGTCGGTAACGGCAACATAGATTTTATCGTAGATATAGAAGATGGTGGGTTTGGTGTAGACCCCAAGTTCCAATTCTACTTTTTTACCTTTAATGCTCAGGATGTTCTCATCCATCAGGGCAAGGGTTTTTGCTGTTGCGAACATCCCGTGGTTTTGCCCCAGGTTGAAATTTGTTGCGGAAAGTTTGCCCCTGGTGTCCACTTGGTGCAATATTCCCTTGGTGTCGGTGACCGAGAATTTGTTCTTGTACAAAAACACCTCGTTGTCCGAGAAATTGATGTTCCTTGCCACCTTAATCCTGTCCCCGCCGGAACGGTGTAGAATTTTCAATTGGCCGTTTTCAAGGACAAATACCAGATAATCCTTATTGTTTATCCTAAAGTGTTTGGGGGGGTGCTTTATCGCACTGGCAGCTTCTGTATAGGTAAATCCATCAACGATCTTGCCGTCGCTATTGTACATAAACACTTTTTGGCCTTGGGTCACCACCATGCGGTATTTTCGATTGTTCTCATAATCAAAAACAGCCAATCCGTTTAGGTTGCCCCCTTGGTATGTCTGGTTTATTCCTTTGGTGATCTCGCCATTCCTGTCCAGTACCAAAAACTGGTTGCTGGTACAAAAGGCCATTTGCAGCCTGCCATTTTGGTAAAGGTCCACTTGGTGGATCTTGCCCCGAACAATGCCATCCAATTGTTTTTTCCAAAGGATTTTCCCCTCTACGTCTATTAGATAAAGGTTTCGGTCAATATCCTGAACGACAATTTCATACGTTCCGTTCCGGTGGTTTTTTACAAATTGGGGGGTTATGGCCAAGTCACTGTCCAACTGAACCGTCATTAAGGGAGCCACAGTGTGTCCGCCGCGTTTTGCCCCGGTTTTGTTGATGATGAACTGGGTGTGGAAAACCCCGCCATCTGCTGTGACCTGACCGGTAATGGAAAAGTCGTCCAGTTCCACTTTTTCTAGCTCTTGTAGTATTTCATCGGAAAGAAATCCTGCAAAAAGGGGCAATAGGCCACCTTTGCGCGAGACAAAGAAGAGTGATGATTCATTGGGCAATATTTCCCTAGCGGAGCGATAGCTTTCCGAGTTGTTGAAAGTAGTGCCGCTGTTTTTGTTGGCAATCAGGTTCTTGAGGGTGTCCTCCTGCTCCGAAAAGGCAAAATGGTTCTCCAAGATAGTCCAATAGCGGGCCTGGAATGTCTTTAGAAGTGGGTTGAGGTGTGCCACCAAAAAATCTGGGGACCCCATTTTTCTGATCTCATGGCCTTGATACTCATCGGATGCGGTGGATATTTTGATCAAGTGGTCGGTCAAGTTGCTTGGGCCATAGGAGTTGAGCACTACGGTTTTGTGATCTCCATCCAAAAGGATTCCCACTTCTTCAATGGTATTTAATAAGGTGTCTGGTTCTTTTAGAACATCCAAGTACTTTTTTTGGTTTTGTGAAAAGACGTTGTAATTGCCAAAGCGAAATGAGACCAAGCCATCTGTATGCTCTGGGGCCATGGATGCGATGGACTCTGTGCTGGGAGTGGTGCCCTTAAATAGGTTTAAGAAGTGTTTTTTGGAATCATGGGCGGCCGAAACCCCGTTTAGGTAGAGGTTGTTGTTTTTATGGGAAAGGTCCAAGGCCATCCATTCGGCAAAATTTTCAAAGGCAATTTTAGGACTGCCTTTAAAAATAGGTTCGAACAGGGCTTTTCCTTTATTGAGGTTAAGGAAGAAAGATGCAGTTTTGGTCTTGTCTGCCGCTTCGTAAAGCTGTTGCAGGGATTCAGGTGCTTTGGCGGGAAACTCTGACCGAATAAGGTTTTCAATCAACAATTGGGAGGAACTTACCAAATGGAAGCCGTCCACATTCCAAATATAGTGTTCACGGCCCTCCAAGGTTAATTTTTTTAAGCTCTGATTTTCATAGGTAAAGGATTCCACAGCTGGAATGGAATCATTCAGGCTGGTACTGAGGCCATCAAGATTTTTGGTGGCCAGAACAAATTCAAAGTTGTTTTTTCCTACCTCATAAAACCCCACAACTGCCTCTGAAGTTGGATTAAATTTTTCAATACTGGAAAGCTTTTTACCAACTTTTTTGGCAAGCGGGGTTGACTTGATTTTTTGTAAAAAAACGTTGTTGGCAAGCTCTGTCTTTAAATTGGAGAGGTGATTGATCTTTACGATTATGGAGGGGTCTTGGGGGAGATAGTCCAACAAATGCTCTGTACGTTGCTGTTTTTGGGTGCAGGCCAGAAAGAAGGGTAAAATCAATAGTGCTCTAAATCTCATGCATAAACGTTTGCACAAAGTTATGGTATTACCTAAGAATTTAATTGCTCAACTACACAAATCAAGGTTTTAGATTTGTTTAAGGGATGTCCATACAGGCCATAGACTGCCCATCCTCGGAGGTTTAATAACCTATCTGTAGTTAAGCGGAGCTGTACCTACTATTAATCGATACGCTTGACTGTTCATAAAATCGATAAATAAATTACATGCGAAAACCTTTTTTACTTAGATATGGGCACATTCTTTTTTGTTGCTTATTGTTAAGAGAATAAGGTTAAAATGTAAAACATAGTTCTTAAAAGTGGTACTGCCCCATAGGCAAGTATGGTTCTGAGGTTTTCCCCGTTGTAAAAGTACATTTCATCTAAAGCATATGGATTTTTTTGTTGAGCAATTGTAAAGGACGGGTGGTGAGAGGCCCTACTTCTAAAAAACAAAAAGATTCCATTTTGGTTTTGTCTCTTCAGAAGAAGTATTTTGAATTAGCTATCATAATAGTCCTTATCCACCTTCCTTTTTCAATTGCCCTAATAATTACTAACTAATTCAATATTCGTATGAAAGTAAAAACAGTGATTTGGGCACTTGTAGCAATTTTTAGTTCGGTTGCGTTGACATATGCCCAAGAAAAGACAATCACAGGAAATGTGGTTGACCAAGCGGGGGTGCCGTTACCGGGAGTCTCTATCGTAGTGGTGGGGACAACCTCGGGCACCCAAACCGATTTTGATGGGAACTATACCATCACGGCCAATGTAGGTCAAGTGTTGCGGTTTAGTTATCTGGGGCAAAAAACCATCAATAGGACAGTTGGTTCTGCAAACACGATCAATGTACAGATGGAAGAAGATGCCCAAGCTCTTGATGAGGTAATTGTCACAGCTTACGGAACAAGTACAAAAGAAGCCTTTACGGGTTCTGCCAGTGTTGTGGGTGCTGAGGATTTGGCCATACGAACGGTCACTTCCCCAATAGCGGCGATTGAAGGTAGGGCAACGGGTGTTCAGTTCACTTCAGCCCAAGGTCCTGGTTCATCACCAAGTATTGTAATCCGAGGAGCGGGTACACTAAATGGTGATACCGACCCCTTGTTCATTGTAGATGGAGTACAATATGAGGGTTCCTTGAATACCATTAACCAAGAGGATATAGAGTCGTTTACCATTCTCAAGGATGCCGCCTCTACCTCCCTTTACGGGTCTAGGGCCGCCAACGGTGTGGTAATCATTACCACGAAAAGCGGTGAAAAAGGAGGAATTAAGGTCAATGCTTCCATGCAGTATGGTTTGGTGTCCACATCATCTTGGCAATTCTATGATGAAGTCACCCCAGGCCAGTATTATGAGGCCATGTGGGAAGCTTTACGAAATTCAAGAGCTGGTGGTGGCGATCCCGCTTATGCCTCGGCGAACATTTATAACCAATTGGGATATAATCCTTTTAATGTGCCCAATGATCAGATTGTAGGCACAGATGGTCGTTTGAACCCCAATGCACAGGTGGTATACCAGACTCTCGACTGGTATGATTGGATGACACAAACAGGTGTTCGGCAAAACTATAATGTAAACGTTTCCGGTGGAGGAGAAGACAATACAGTATTTTTCTCCGCTTCCTATCTTGATGAGGAGAGTTTTTTGGTTACATCGGGATACGATCGTTTAACGGCGCGGTTAAATGCAGAATTTAACGTGAGCGATAAAATTACCATGGGGGGTAGTGCCAACATTGCCATTGAAGAATTTGTGGCTCCCAGTGCTGCAGGAGGCGGTAATATAGCAAACCCTTTTGGTTTTGCCAAGGGAATGGGCTCTATCTACCCGGTCTATGTCAATGACCAACAGGGAAACATAGTAAGGGATGTCTTTGGGGACCCTCTATTTGATAATGGGGAAGGGTTTTCAGAATACAACATTGGCTCAAGACCTCGTAACCAAGGCCGCCATGCGCTACAAGAACTCGTCTTGAACGACGAGCGAGACAGGAACAATACCTATGGATTCCGGTTTTTTGCCGATGTTGAGATTTTGGACGGTCTTAACTTTAGGGTAAACTATGGAAGGGATATTAATGATGGCATTGAAAAAGAGTATGAGAACGAGGTGATTGGGGATGCCCAACCGGATGGACGATATAGTGAGGAGCGTTTTAGGAGACAGGTGGAGAACTTCAACCAAATCCTCACCTACAGAAAAAGTTTTGGCGACCATAATCTGGATGTCACGCTTGGACATGAAAGTTTTGACAGAACTTTTTCAAGCAATGATGGATTGGCCACGCAACAAGCGGCCAATGGCATTTTTGAGTTCGATAACTTTTCAAACATCGTGGATCTGGGCGGTTCTTCCACCCAAAAAACCATTGAGGGCTATTTCTCAAGGATTAACTACAATTTTGATAACAAATATTACTTGAGTGCCTCGGTAAGGCGGGATGGGTCATCTGTTTTTGATGCTGATGCAAGATGGGGTACTTTTTATTCTGTAGGGGCCTCGTGGCGTATAGACCAAGAGAAGTTCATGGAGAACGTATCCTTTGTGGATCAGTTGAAATTAAGGGGGTCTTATGGAGAAGTAGGAAATGATGCTCTAGGTGCGGTCGTAGGTGGTGTTTTTGTAAATGATTTCTTCTTGTCACAACCTAGGTTCTCCTTTACTTCCAATGCTGCTTCCCCTGCCCTTATATTTACAGAGATAGGGAACGCAGAACTGCAATGGGAGACCATAGAGAACTTTGATGTTGCATTGGAATTTACTTTGTTCAACAATTTTCTGGAAGGATCTGTTGAATACTACAAAAGAAGTTCCACAGATTTGTTGTACCTATTGCCTATTGCATCAAGTAATGGTTTAAACGAGGTGCCTACCAATGTGGGCGATATGTTCAATTCGGGCTGGGAAATCGCTTTGACGTCCCATTTGGTGAATACGGCTGATTTTAGATGGGATCTTACCTTACAGGGCTCTACCTTTAAAAATGAGATTACCAGTCTACCTGCTCCTTTTGTAGATGATGAACAGCGTTGGGCAGAGGGGCGCTCCCGATTTGATTTTTGGTTGCATAGAACCGCTGGTGTGGATCCAGAAACTGGAGATCAATTGTTTTTTCAATATGAATTTGATGAAACTGGAGAGACAGTTCCTGTATTGGATGAGAACGGAAATCATTTGACCACCAATGATTGGCGCACCACTCAAAGGGCCTACACGGGAGATTCTTCCATTCCCGATTTCTTAGGGTCGGTTTTCAATAGCTTCAGCTATAAAGGGTTTACGCTGGATGTGTTGGTCAACTATGGTATTGGGGGCAAGATTTTGGATTTTGGCTATGCAGATATGATGCACAGTGGAACCTTTGGCAGTTCATTTCACCCCGATATTTTAAATGCCTGGAGACAGCCTGGAGACATTACAAATGTACCTAGATTGGAGAATGGAAACCCCAATATATCTAGAAGGGAGTTTGATAGGTTTTTGACCGATGCCTCATTTTGGACCCTTAGAAATATCAATTTGGGATACAATTTTGACAAAAAAATTACAGACCATTTAGGGCTCGATAATTTAAAGATTTCCGTAACTGCTGAAAATATGTACACTAAAAGTGAACGAGACGGCTTAAATCCACAATTTGAGTTGGAAGGTACACCAAACGGTAATGACTTTGGCCCTCCAAAAATTATATCTGTTGGATTAAATGTAGGATTTTAAACAAAAACTAAAGAATATAACAATATCATGATAAGGAAAATAAAATTTATGTTGTTCGTGGTCCTGGGGGTTGCAATGACTTCCTGTGACGATGATTTTTTGGATACAGTACCAACGGATGCCATTTCGGTGCCAGATGCATTGGCCGATGAGAACACGATGCAATTTGTGTTGAACGGTTTGCACCGTGGGCTGTACGCCCAATCCCAGACCATTTTTTCCGGCGGTAACTCGCAAAGGGCGGGCAACCACTATTGGGTTCCTTTGGGGGATAATCTGGCCGGGGGTCTGATCCATTCTGCCAATGCCAACAATTTAGGATGGCGGACTGAAATGCAATGGAATTCCCATACCGATCCAACCTCGTTCACCTGTGAGATTTTGTGGTACCACCGGTACAATATCATTGGAGGGGCCAATAAGATTATCAATAGGGGTACGGACGGAACTTTACCAGAATCAGAGAAACTCAATGAGGTTTTGGGGCAGGCCTACACTTACCGGGCCTATGCCTACCTATCTTTGATTCAGCACTATGCCAAGGGATATCTGATTGGGAGCCCAACTTCTGATCCAGGAGTGCCGTTGTTGTTGGTCCCTTCTGAGCTGCCATTTTCCAGTGCGCCTAGGTCAACGGTTCAGGAAGTCTATGACCAGATTGAGCTGGATCTAAATACCGCAATCGGTTACTTTGAAAATGGGACGGGCAGGCAAGGAGGCGGCCCAGATGCCAAGTCGCAGTTAAATAGTAATACAGCCCATGGTCTCTTGGCTAGGACGGCCCTATCAAAAGGAGAGTGGCAGAAAGCAGCCGATGCTGCTGTAGAAGCCCGTCAAGGTTATCCCTTGATGGATGAGGATGATTGGTTGTCTGGGTTCAATAGCAACGATCTTTCCGAGGTCATATGGGGGAGCAATGTGATAGGGGCGGAGACTTCGTTCTTTCGTTCCTATTTCTATCTGGCGAGCAATACCTTTAATGGAAGCCAGATCAGGAACAATCCAAAGATTGCTGACCGTAGATTGGTTGATGCAATACCCGATACCGACTATAGAGGGAAGGCGTTCATCATAGATGCACCCAACACCAATTCTTCTGCGGCCAATGGAGAGGGTGGTTTTGGCAACGATCCCAATTATACTGATGAGGCTGTTTTTGATGCTAGGGTGGCAGAAATTAAAGGAACCTATGGATTGGTAAGCGGTCACAACTTGCATCCGTATATGCATTTTAAATTAAAGCAGAAAAGTCCAGGTACTATAGAGCCAGACGATATTATTTATATGCGATCTTCGGAAATGTATTTGATTGAAGCAGAGGCCAAAGCCATGATGAATGATATTTCTGGAGCTCAAGAAGCACTTGATCCTTTAGGGTCGGCAAGAGATAGTGCCTACGATGTTACCGTGTTCAACACCCAAGAATCGATGATGGAACACATTAAGTTTCAACGGGCACTTGAGTTGTGGGGTGAAGGATTTGGATATACAGATAAGATACGATGGGATGAAGGAATTGACCACGCAGCCAATGGTGGTTCCGGGGCATCAGAGGTGCTATATCAGGGGGCTTATCAAGTTGATCGACCCTCTGTCAATGACGATTGGATCTTTAAAATACCCCAATCAGAAATTGATGCCAATCCGAATATTACACCGGATGACCAGAATTAAGAAAGTATAATTTTACCTAAGCAAGAGAAACCCCGATGCATTCTGTATCGGGGTTCTTTGTTTTTTTGAATTGTTGCAAGTTTTTTGGATGCATGCCAGAAAGAAGGGTAAAATCAATAGTGCTCTAAATCTCATGCATAAATGTTTGCACAAAGTTATTGCCTTGCCTAGAAATCTAACTTCAATTGTTCGGGAAGGAGCCGAAAACTTTTACGATGGTATTTGCAGGGGCCGTGTTTTCTGATCGCCTCACGATGTTCTTGGGTGGGATAGCCTTTGTTCTTTGCCCAATTGTACATGGGAAATTCTTCATGTATCCTTATCATGTAGGCATCACGGTGGGTCTTGGCCAATATGGAGGCAGCGGCTATGGACATAAATTGGGCATCTCCCTTTACGATGCATTCATGGGGAATGCACCCATAAGGTTTGAACCTATTGCCGTCAACAATAATAAATTCGGGTTCTTGCGTAAGTTGCCCCAAGGCCTTGTGCATGGCCAAAATGGAGGCGTTGAGGATGTTGATGTCATCTATGGTCTCTTCATGTATGTGCTGTATTCCAAAGGAAACGGCCTGGCTTTCGAGTAGTGTTTTTAGTTGGAGGCGCTGTCCCTCAGGAATTTGTTTTGAGTCGTTTAAAACGGGATTGTCAAAATCATTGGGTAGGATTATGGCTGCTGCGGTAACAGGTCCGGCAAGACACCCCCTACCGGCCTCATCGGTGCCGGCCTCGTTTTTATCGATAAAATGTCTTTTCAACATATGCAATGATAGATGCTTTATTTGTTGATTTTAAGCTAATCGGATTAAAAATTAACAAATTTCACCAAAAAGTCAAATTTCTTTAAGAAATGTTAAAAATTATTGTTTCATTAGGTTTATTTTTTGTTTTCCTAACATTTTTTTCACATTTTTGGCGCAGCTAATTCAAAAATAAAAAACTAATGGAGATGATAATATGTCGGAAGATTCCGATTGCATTGTTTTTTGAAATCCCAAAAAACAATTTCCAATAAAATAGTACAGGTAAATTCCATAGGCTTCGGCCTATGGTTTATGACGTCTAAAATCTATTAGGCATATGGGTTATATATGCTTAATGGCCTCCCTTTTTTTGGGAGACAAACCCTTATTACTAACTTAAAAATGATTAAATGAAGTTAAAACTTACTTTGAAGTTAACATCGTTTCTGGTGTTGCTGTTCTCCTTTTCGTTTGGGCAGGAGAAAACAATTTCAGGGAATGTGACGGATCAAAATGGTCTGCCATTGCCCGGGGTTTCAATTGTTGTGGTGGGCACCACATCGGGAACCCAAACCGATTTTGATGGGAACTACACCATCGCGGCCAGTGAGGGCCAAGTGCTCCGTTTTAGTTATTTGGGGCAGAAAACAGTGGATAAGACCGTAGGTTCGTCCAGTGCCATCAACGTGCAGATGGAAGAAGATGCGGAGGCACTCGAAGAGGTTATTGTTACGGGGTACACCAGCCAAAGGAGAAGTGAGATTACCGGTTCTGTGGTGAAGGTAGATTCAGAAACCTTGTCCCAAGTGTTTACCCCGAGCATTGATCAGGCCCTACAGGGTAATGTTGCCGGTCTTACCGTTTCCGGAACATCGGGTAGCCCAGGGTCGGTAGCCAACATTCGTATACGGGGTATCAGTTCCATCACAACTGAAAACGAACCGCTCTATGTTATAGATGGGGTTCCCGTAAACAGTGGTAGTACCAACGCATCCAGTGCATTCACCTCGTTATCGGCATTGGCCGGTCTGGACAATACCAACATTGAGTCCATTACCGTTTTAAAGGATGCTTCTGCCACGGCGCAGTATGGGGCAAGGGGTACCAACGGGGTAATCTTGATCAACACAAAAAATGGGAGATCGGGCCGAACCACTTTCGAGGTCAACTCCAGCTATGGTTTTCAAAACGATGCTGTGGAGGCCCCTCAGGTATTAACGGCCGCAAACAGGTTTGAACTCTATGCAGAGGCGTTGTTTAATGATGGGGATTTTGCCAGTAAGCAGGCCGCACAGGATTATCTCTTGGCAGAAACCAGTTTTGGGGCCTGGGATGCTGCAGGAAGGCCAGAGGCCCGTTGGAACGAGGCCGTGGCCAATAGGTCGGCACCTATCCAGCAGCACAGTATTTCGGCTAGTGGTGGCGATGAGACCCATACTTTTTTTGGATCCTTGGGCTATATGAAGCAAGAGGGGACGGTCATAACCACCGATTTTGAAAGGATTTCCGGTTCCTTGAACTTTACCAAGAATTTGACCCCCAATTTAAAATTCAGTACCAATAATTCGGCGTCACACTCCATTCAGGATGCCTTTTTGGAAGGTAGTGCCTATTTTGAAAGTCCAAGATCGGTCATTTACTTCCTATCGCCACTTAGACTGCCGTATAATGAAGATGGATCCATAAACCTTTTTGGTGGTTCGTTGCCCAACCCACTTTATTTGGCGGAGAACAACAGTCAGAAGCAAAGATTGACACGTATTGTTTCCAATAGCTCATTGGACTGGAACATCAACAAGAACTTTTCTTTTGGAACGGTGTTCAATGTGGATTACCAAAGCTATAATTTCAGGGATTTTCGCAATAGGAATTATGGCTATAGCAGACCAGATGGGGGAGAATCATTCCAAGCCAACCGTACCAATGTCTTTTATGTGTTCCAGAACTTCTTGGATTACCGGTTTGAATTGAACGAAAACCATAAATTCAGTGCTAAGCTACTCCAGGAATACCAGGCAAACCGTAGGTACTATTTGAGTGCCGATGGAAGTAATTTTGCCGATGACGGACTGACCTTCTTGCAAAGTGCAGGTACCCCAACGGCTGTTAATTCCACTTTTTTTGATTCTTATATAGGAGCTTATCTGGGTCTTTTAAAGTATTCGGCCTTTGATAGTAAATATGTGCTTGACCTATCTTTCCGTAGGGAAGGAAATTCCAGATTCTCAGATACGAACAGATGGGGTAATTTTTGGTCGGTCGGTGCCGCTTGGAACATCTTCAAGGAAAACTTCTTGGCCAATTCCAGTGTGGTGAACAACCTTAAACTAAGGGCTTCTTATGGGTTAACGGGTAATGCATTCATCGGTTTAAATGAATACCAGTCATTGTTCGCTTTTAACGTGGACTACAATGGAGAGGGAGCCCAAGGTGTATCAACCTTTGGTAACGAGAATTTAAGTTGGGAGACCTCCAGAACGATTGATGTTGGTGTTGAGTTTGGCTTCTTCAACAACGCCATATCCGGTAATGTGGCCTATTATAAAAGAACCTCCTCGGATTTGTTGTTGGATGTTCCCTTGTCGTTGACTACTGGTTTTGGAGAACAGGTACAAAATGTAGGGGAGTTGACCAACAAAGGTGTTGAGGTGGAATTGAACTTTAACATTGTTAATACAGAGGATGTGAGCTTTAGTATTGGGGGTAATGTGGGCACTGCCAAGAATGAGATTACCGAATTACCCCTTGATCCCAACGGAGAGGAACGGACAATTACAAATACAACAACTAGGATAGAAACCGGAAATCCTGTAGGTGCATGGTATATGCCTACATGGGCTGGTGTAAATCCTGAGACTGGATTGGAAGAGTACTACATCAATGGGGTAGATGGGGAAACAACTACCGTTTTTAATGATGCTGAACGGGTTTTCCAAGGCGGAAATGCCGTCCCTACCATTACCGCAGGGTTAAACTTAAATTTTGACTACAAGGGCTTCTTTATCAATGCTACGGGCTACTATGCTGGTGGGCATAAGATCTATGAGGGCTGGCATAGGTATACGAACACAACGAACGGATTCCCCATAAGGGCATTCCAAGGATTGACCACACTTTTGGACAGGTGGCAACAGCCGGGTGATATTGCAAGACACGGTAAGTTCACCTCTTCGTTCACGCCATGGCAAAGGCATTCGAAATATCTTTATGATGGCGATTTTATAAGATTACGTTCATTGACGGTTGGTTATGATGTACCAAAAGATGTGGTCAGCAAGATTGGCCTTAACGGTGTACGTCTTTACTTTAGAGGGAACAACCTGTTGACATGGGTGAAGGATGATAACTTGATCTATGACCCAGAGCAGGATTTAGGCGGTCAAACCGGTTTGGAAACCCCACCGACAAGGACCATATCATTGGGACTTAACTTGAACTTCTAAAAAAAACAAAACGATGAAAAGAATAAAAATAATAGTTATAGCTTCTTTGTTTATCCTGGGGGCATCTTGTACTACAGAGGATTTGGAGCCAACACTCAGCCAAAGTAAGAGTGTTGAGGGAAGCATTTCCAAGGTAGAGAACCTTTATAGTATCTTAAAGGGCGCCCACAATATCCTTTCGGCTACTGGATATTATGGTCGGGACATTATTGCCACGAACGAGGTTAGGTCCGACAACTGTTTTTCCAACGGTAATTCTGGCCGTTTTTCAACTCAGGCAGAATTTGAATATAACAACAACACCGGTTATGTGTGGGACAATGCCTATGAATTGATTGCAAATTTGAATATTATAATCAATACCGACATTACAACCCTTGAGGGAGATGCCGCCTATGGCCAGCATATCCAAGGTCAGGCAATGGCTTTAAGGGCCTTGGCCCATTATGATCTGCTCAGGTCTTTTGGGCAGCAACATGCAGCCGGTGGAAATTTGGGCGTGCCCATTGTGACCGAGTTTAAGGGTGAAGATCTGTTTCCTTCCCGTAATACTGTTGATGAGGTCAAGGCCGCAATTTATAGTGATTTGGAGACAGCTTTTTCAATGATGGATTCCTCTTATGATGTCTCTAAGGTGTTTATGCCAAAGTATGCTGCCAAGGCATTGGAGTCTAGGGTTGCGGTATATTTTGGGGATTGGTCCAGAGCAGTTTCTGCATCTGAAGCTGTGATAGCTTCCGGGCTGTACGCTATTGTTTCGGCAGATTCCTATGTTGGCAGTTGGTCAGGTGAAGGTGGATCTAATGTGATATTTGAATTGGCCTTTAGTGTTGCGGATAATCGTGGACCTAATTCTCTGGGTAATATCTACAGGTATCCATCAGATGCCCCAGGAGGCTATGGAGATGTACAGGTAATGGATGATCTTCTCGAAATCTATGAGGCAGGAGATGTGCGATTGGGTATTTTTGGATACCAAGATGCAGGGACCGCCCTTAGGAATATGGGAAAATTTCCAGATACTGCACAGGGAACGGACAATGTCCCTTTGTTTCGGTACGAAGAGGTTGTTCTTAACTATGCAGAAGCCTTGTTGGAAACAGGAGGGGATGCCCTTACCCAATTAAACCTTATCACCTCAAACAGAGGTGCCAGTGCATATACCTCTGTAACCAAAGAAGATATTCTGAATGAGCGGAGGAAAGAATTGATCTTTGAAGGTTTCAGGTTCGATGATTTAATGCGTACCGGTCAAAGTATAGATGCATTTGGCTCTTCGCAAAATTTCATTCAAACCTTAAATTACCCTAACAATCTTTTTGCGTATCCAATTCCAGTTGCTGAAATGGATGCAAATTCCAACATGGTTCAGAACGAAGGGTATTAATATTTAGAAACATACACTATTATAGAGGCTGCCTTTTGGCAGCCTCTTTTTTTTTTTTTTTTGGGGTAATGGTAAGTGAAGTTATGGGTTACGACAACTATGGGAGATTAATCAAAAAGAATTCCCCGATACTCTGCATCGGGGTTTCCGATGAAATGTCATTCCCGTGTGTGACCCTCTGCTGGCCTGAACGGAACGGGCAGGCAAAGTCGAAGGAAAAACGGGAATCTAAATAACTGAATTTCGGTTTTTGACGTTTGAGTCAAAATGAAGTCAGCGAAACCTGTGCTGAGCTAGGCCGAAGTATATCCCTACGGCTTGCCTCGGGGATAGTTGGCTTCAAGAAATTTTTTATTCCTCATTCGTGGCCGTTTAAAAAAGATGATGGCATTGCCCGGAAATCTAACATCAATTGGGCGGTTATGAGAAAGAAACTGCTTTTGCAGGGGCTATTCTTTTTAAAACGTTCGAGATGTTCCCAAATGGATGATCTTAGTTCTTTGTCCAATTCTACTAGGGAAATTCTTAACGTATCTTGACCATCTGGGTATGACAAATGACCTTGCGCTTCACTGAGCAGTTTAGCGAATAGATGTCGTCAATAGTCCCTCCAAATATGTAATGGATCCCATATGGGGTCGCTTTACCTTTGAGTGTTATTTTTAGCAAGGAACATCTTTTTTCAAAAGCTGTTTGGGGCAATGAAAAAAGGGGCTTTCAACAATTTTAAAGCGATATAGGCTTGGGGAAAAAGTCTGGACCAGCCTCGCTTTTTTTTCTTAAAAAAAATACTTTTAACATATAAATCATTGTTTTCTAGTGTTTTATTCACATTTTTGAGTTGACTAATTCAAAATAAAATTAAATGAAATCAAAGTTAGCATGGATGTTAACACCGTTTCTGGTGTTAATTTTCTCTTTTTCGTTTGGACAGGAGAAAGCAATTTCGGGGAATGTTACAGATCAAAATGGTCTGCCGTTGCCCGGGGTTTCGATTGTGGTGGTTGGCACTACTTCGGGAACCCAAACCGATTTTGATGGGAACTACACCATAACGGCCGATGTTGGCCAAGTGCTCCGGTTTAGTTACCTAGGACAAAAGACGGTGGACAAGATCATAGGTTCGTCCAGCACCATCAATGTACAGATGGAAGAGGATGCTGAAACACTCGAGGAAGTTGTTGTAGTAGGTTATGGTACTACAACTAAAAAAGCATACGCAGGAACAGCCGCAGTTGTGCAAGCTGAAAATTTGGAAGCGAAAAACTTTTCAAATGTAACCCAAGCGTTGACTGGTGAAGTGGCCGGTGTTACCGTAATTAATACATCAGGACAACCAGGTACGGTAGGTACGATTCGTATTAGAGGGTATGGTTCGCCAAATGGAAATCGGGCACCCTTGTATGTGGTGGATGGTATTGCTTTGGGCGAAACTTTTGAATTGAATTCTATAAATCCAGCGGATATCGCGAGTACTACTGTGTTAAAAGATGCAACGGCAACCGCAATTTATGGTTCTCGTGGGGCAAATGGTGTTGTTTTGATTACCACGAAGTCTGGACGTTCCCAAGAAGGGTATATAGAGGTAGATGTTAAAACAGGAGTTAACAAACAAATTATTCCAAGATATGAAGTAATCCAGTCACCCGAAGAGTATATAAGTTATGTTTGGGAAGGTTTGTATAATCGTGGTGTTGTTACTGGAGAAACTGACCCAACTGTATATGCCAATAATCTTTTATTGGGTGACAACGGTATAGGTGCGGGCTACAATATGTGGGACGTTGCCGATGCATCTGAATTGATTGATCCAGAAACCAGAATGGTAAGACAGGGGGTGCAACGATTGTTTACACCAGAGCAATATGCAGATGAGGCTTTTGGTACAGGTTTTAGAACAGAGGCTAGCATACGTGCTGGAGGCAGTAGTGAAAAATCGTCTTATTTTGCTTCTGTTGGATATTTCAATGACGAAGGTTACTCCATAAATTCTGATTATAAGAGATATACTGTACGGTTAAATATCAATTCAGATGTCAAGCCTTGGTTGAAAATTGGATCCAATATTGGCTATGTTTACTCAGAAAGCACCAATAATGGTCAGATCATAGGTTCTGAGAACCTTTTTGAATTTGCTGACAAAATGGCGCCGATATATCCAGTTTTTGCCCGTACGCCAGATGGTCAATTGATTGCTGACCCAGTTTATGGAGGTTATCAGTATGACTATGGAAGCCCTACGGCTACCTTAAATGGTTTTACTCGAGCACGACCCAATGCCAACCTATTGAACCCTGTTGGTTCTGCACTTTTAGATTTTGATGGGCGCACTACAAATGGTATAAATGGCAATATTTTTGCAAACTTCGAATTTACGGACTATTTGAAATTGGAGATTAAATATGGGGGGCAATATTCTTTTGAAAGAAGAAACAATGTTTCCAACCATGTGTATGGTACGGGAGCCAACCCAAAAGGAACCATCGCAAGAAGAGATCGAGTTCGTTATTCCACTACTTTTTTACAACTTTTGAGGTTTAACAAAACTTTTAATTCTCATAATCTTGAGATTTTGGCTGCTCATGAAACGTTTGAGCGTGGTTTTAACCAATCAAGACAGTTTAAGCAAGATGTCATTGTGCCCGGCCTTTATAATTTGTCCAATTATTCTTTGGAGACCTCACCGTCGGATGGGTATGAAGATGATTCGGCTATCGAATCTTATTTCGGTCAAGTTAATTATAACTATGATGGTAAGTATTTTTTGACTGGATCTCTACGAACTGATGGTTCCTCTCGTTTTGTAAATGATAAATGGGGTGTTTTTGGATCTATTGGTGCAGCTTGGGTGGTTAGTGAAGAGGGCTTCATGGCCAACTCATTTTTTGATTATCTTAAAGCTAAGGTTTCCTATGGGGTTACCGGTGATCAGGGAGGTGTAGATACTTATGACGGTTTCACAACATATAACTCTTCCTATGTTGGTGGCTTGGCACTTGCCGAAAGAACTGTTGGTGATGCAGATTTGACATGGGAAACTTCCAAAATGCTTCAAGGAGGTTTGGAGATGAGCTTGGGTAAGTATCTTGATTTGAATTTAGATTACTACCAAAAGAGAACGGACAATTTGTTTTTTGATCGTCAAGTTGGCCCTTCGGCGGGTATTGCCTCAATATTGGTTAATGACGGTGTTTTACAGA
Source organism: Croceivirga sp. (assembly GCA_965230555.1). GTDB lineage: Bacteria > Bacteroidota > Bacteroidia > Flavobacteriales > Flavobacteriaceae > Croceivirga. The sequence continues at coordinate 3,574,941 of OZ246014.1, read as the reverse complement.
CCGCAGGTTTTGAATTTGATGTCAATGCGCATTTGATTCGTAACGAGGATTTTAGCTTGGATTTTGCCATAAATGGCGAAATAATTGATAATGAAATGAAAACCATGCCCATAGATCCATCCACTGGTTTGCCAAAAGTGTTAGACAATACGGCTAGAACAAGAGTAATTGGTGGGATAACTGTTACTGAAGCTAATTATGCTTTGGCCGAAGGTAAGTCGACATATGACTTTTATATGGAAGAATGGGCCGGTGTAGACCCATCAGATGGTGCTCCAATGTGGTACCAGTACTATGATGATAGAAATGACAATGGTATTATGGATGATGGAGAAGGTGACTTCTCAGAATTTGGTGATGGAGTGACTTCTTCAACTAGTTCTTTGCATGAGTATAGATTGAATGTCGCTGATGCAAATATTAAAAGGCGGGTCACCAAGAATTATGATGACGCTACCGAAGTGTTTATCGATAAATCATTTATACCAGATATTAGGGGTGCGTTTAGGTTAAGTGCTCGGTATAAAAGTTTTGATTTATCTACCCAGTTTACCTATAGCTTAGGGGGCTACGCTTATGATGGCCAATACGCTGAACTAATGAGTGATAGGTTTGGTGCTGCAGGCAATAACTTCCATATAGACATCAGGAATAGATGGCAGCGACCAGGTGATATCACCAATGTGCCTTTACTTTCTGATAACGCAATTGTTAATTCCACTAGAACTTCAACTCGTTTTTTGATAAGTACCGATTATTTAGCACTGAACAATGCTAGAATTGGATATACCTTGTCAGATAGAATTCTAGAAAAAACCGGACTTGACAATGTGAATATTTGGATATCAGGTGATAATCTGTTTATCAATACTGCTCGAAAAGGATTTAATCCTAATGTACGAGAAGACGGTGCTTCAGGCCGTAGGATCTATGCGCCGCCTACAACTTTGACTTTAGGAGTACGTGTTAAATTTTAAAAAATGGCTATGAACAATAAAGTAATTAAATTAGGAATTCTTGTTTTAACTGTACTAGGGTATGGTTGCAGCGATGAACTTTTAGACAATACTGGGGTTTCTGGAGATAGTCAACCCACTCAGTTTTTGACCAATTCCCAGTTAGAAGAAGGAGCAAAAACAAACCCTGAAATTGCAGCGGCATTTATTGGGGGTTTGTATGCGCAAATGGTTGATTTTGGTAGTGGAGGAACAACTGGTCACGATGATTTTGGTCATAAATCATATGATGTTTTTAGTGATATGATATGTGGTGATATGGCATTGAGCGTAAGCACCTATGGGTGGTACCGGGCAAGTATAACAGAACTTCAGGCCATGGAAGATTTTACCTTTGGTGATAACCGACAGGTTTGGCGTTATTACTACCGTATTGTAAGGTCAGCAAATACGGTTATTTCCAATTTAGGAGGTAATGATGCTGTGCCCGATAGCGAGGATAATAGATATGCCATGGGGCAGGCTAAGGCCATGCGTGCGCACTCCTATTTTTATTTGACGCAATTTTACCAAAAGGAATATGATGCTTCTGAGGCTATTTTACCATTGTATTTGGAGCCAGGAGGCACCAATTTGGAAAAATCAACAGCGGAGGTGATTTACGATCAAATGGAGAAAGACCTTACCGAGGCCATTTCCCTTTTGGAGGGTTTTGTTAGAACCGAGAAAAATCAAGTAAACCAGGATGTTTCCCGTATGATTTTGGCCTATGTGCTTGGTGCTAAGGGAGGCCGCGATGCCGATGTTGCAGCTTTGACACAAGCGGTCATAAATGCTGGCAACCACTCCATGCTAGCTGCAAATGAAGTGACCAATTGTTTCTGTGATGTAAACACATCCAGCTGGATGTGGGGTATTGATATCACTGAAAACTTGGGATTGGGTCTTGTTTCTTGGTGGGGCCAGATTGACTCTTACTCCTATAGCTATGCTTGGGCTGGGGACTACAAAGCGATTGATGCGGATTTATATGCGGCGATACCTGCCGATGATGCCAGAAAGACACAGTTCTTTAATGATCCAAGTAATGGAAGGCATTTACAACCCTTGTCCAAATTCTATGCATCAGACGAAATAGGAGGATTGTCTCAAACGGTCACTGCAGATTATGTCTATATGCGAATTGAGGAAGCATATCTCTTAAATGCAGAAGCTTATGCAAAAAGTGGTAATGAAGCGGCTGCTAAGTTAAGTTTAAAAGCACTATTGGATTTGCGAGTTCCTAATTCATCTTACGTAGATGCATTGAGTGGTCAAGACTTATTGGATGAAATTTACCTTCAAACAAGGATTGAGCTATGGGGAGAAGGTAAAAGTTACTTGGCTATGAAAAGGAATAAAGCTACGGTAACAAGAGGTGCAAATCACCTATCCCTAGTAGGTGTGCCAATTCCTTATAATGATGAGCGGTTCCAGTTTGAGATACCTCAAGGTGAGATTCAAAATAACCCTTTCATTAATAATCAAAACAATTAAGATAGGTAAACCTAAAAATATATTTAAGATGAAGAAAATATTATATGTGGCATTATTTGTTGCTTTGGGCTTGCTTCACTATAATTGTGAGGAAGCTCCTTCTTTGGTAGATCCACCGGCTGATTATGTGACTTTTGAATCTGAAGCTACAACTGCTTTGGTTCAATTAAATGGTACTGGAAGTTTAGATATTAATGTGTACTCAACAACCATTGCGAACAGTTCCAGGTCGTTTAGCGTATCAGTAGATGAATCATCATCTGCAAGTGCGGCTTCATATACCGTGCCCAGTTCAGTTGATATTCCGGCAGGTTCAAACCAAGGCGTTATTAGCTTGTCTTTTGTTGATGGTGAAATAAGCAATGCAGGGGAGACCTTGGTTTTAAACCTGGGTACGCAGGATGGAACTTCAGTTGGTTCGCCAATAACCATTAATGTGCTTAGGGATTGTCCTTCAAATCTCGAAGGGGATTACGTATATACTAATGGAAACCAAAAATCGGTTACCATTGTAAAAACGGGTGCAACTTCTTATACAGTGAGTGGAGATGCTGCGTTTACAACGGATTATCCTTTTAATTTTACAGATACTTGTAATGAAATTACAATTACTGGAGGTGCCATTGCCGATAATTTTGGTTTGGCCGTATCTGGTAATGGTTCTGTAGATGCAGATACCGGTGTGATTACCTTTTATTATACTGTTGAGGGTAACCTTGATAATTTTGAGATGATTTTAGAAAGGCAGTAAAAAAGGCTAGGTTGTTCATTAATCTGGTTGGATAGTGAACATACTTTGCCGTATTACTGAACAGTATCAAATTACTTTAATTATTAAAGGGCAAATCCTATGTTTTGGGATTGCCCTTTTTAATATTTACACCGTTATGCTTTTGAATAAACAACGAACTTCCCTAAAAAGAAAAAGTAATATTATGTGGTTGTTAGGTTTAGGATTGTTGATCACTTCTTGTAAAGAATCCAATGTAAAAAGTCCAGAGCCTATAAACTATTTGTTCAATGCCATTGTTCCAGTGGACTCTGGAATAGAGTTTTCAAATACCATTGTAGAGGATAAAGAACACAATATCATCAGTTACATATATTACTATAATGGGGGTGGAGTTGCAGTTGGCGATATCAATAATGATGATTTGCCGGATATTTACTTTGTCTCCAATAGGGGAGAAAACAAATTGTACCTTAATCAAGGTGACCTCAAGTTCAATGATGTATCTGAAACGGCAAATGTAAAAGGTTCTGCGAGTTGGAATACCGGGGCAACCATGGTTGATATCAATGGTGATGGTCTTTTGGATATTTATGTTTGTGCTGTTTCTGGTTTATTGGATTTTGAAGGCCATAATGAGCTTTTTGTCAATAATGGTGATGGGACCTTCACAGAACGGTCAAAAGAGTTTGGTCTGGATTTCAAAGGGTATGCCACCCAATCTTATTTTTTTGATTACGATAAGGACGATGATTTGGATGTCTACATTGTTAATCATGCTGTGCACACCATACTTTCCCATGGTCCTGCATCTGCTAGAAACCAAAGAGTACCTCTTGTAGGTGATGTTTTGCTAAAAAATGAAGGGGGAAATTATGTTGATGTAAGTGAACAGGCTAATATTTATGGAGGGGTAAATGGTTATGGGCTAAGTGCGGCGATAGCGGATTTTAACAATGATGGATGGGATGATATTTATGTATGCAATGATTTTCATGAAGATGATTATTACTATTTAAACAATGGAGATGGTACTTTTACAGAAAGCTTGGCCAAAAACTTTTCGACCATAAGCAGGTTTTCAATGGGTTGCGATGCATCGGACATCAATACTGATGGTTACCAAGATTTGATTGTTTTGGATATGCTGCCGAAGAATGAAAAGATAATCAAAGAAACAGAAGGTGACGACGCTATGCTCAACATGCATAAAAGATTAAGGAGCCTTGGCTATCAAGAGCAGTATTCAAGGAATATGTTGCAGTTGAACTATAAAGGCAATTATTTTCAAGAAACAGCCCTATTTAATGGAATTGCCGATACCGACTGGAGCTGGTCGCCGCTTATAGCTGATTTTGATAATGATGGCTTTCAAGACATATTCATTTCTAACGGGATACTACGTAGGCCCAATGGCTTGGATTTTATAAAATACATCTCTAGTGCATTAAGGAAGTCCAATACAAGGCAAGAGGCGCAAGAATGGCTTTACAATGCAACCGGCGAGATGTTGAATGGTGTGGTCTCCAATGAAATATTTCAGGGTACTTCAAAAGAATTTGTATCTAGAACTGGTGAATGGATAGAGGATAAGCCACAGATTTCCAATGGATCAGTTTATGTCGATTTAGATTTAGACGGAGATTTGGATTTAGTGCTCAATAATTTTGGCAAAAAAGCCGTAATCTATGAGAATCAAGTCAACGAATCCAATGATTATTTAACGATTAAACTTCGTTATAAAGAAGGAAACATTGAAGGTGTGGGAGCCAAAATAATGGTTTGGTCAAGAGAAAAAGAACAGGTCAAACATATTTTTAAATCCAGAGGTTTTCAATCTTCAGTAGAGGCAAAGGCTCATTTTGGATTTGGGACAGAAAAAATAGTTGATTCCCTTATGGTTATATGGCCGGACAACAAATATCAGGTTCTCAAAAACCTAAGAATCAATCAGAACCTGACCATAGGGTATGACCCAAGTTTTGAGGAAGATTATAAGTACAGTTCCAGAACAGAACAGAATAAGGTATTTGTTAAAGAAAATCTTGTGCAATTTGTTCATGAGGAGGATAGTTATGATGATTTTTTGGTTGATAAATTGATACCATATAAAATATCGACCCTTGGCCCAGCTATGGCCATGGGAGATATAGATGGCAATGGTTACGATGATGTCTTGATTGGGAGTGCATCTGGCAAGGAAGTAAAATTATTATTCAACACGGGCAATGTGTTTGTTCGAAAAAGCATGCCGGAAATTGAGAAAGACTCTTTATTTGAAGATAATGAGGCTATTTTTTTTGATATTGACAATGATTCAGATTTGGATTTATTTATAGCCTCTGGTATCAATACCAGGCGATTGAAAGAATATGAGAAGAATAGACTTTATGTAAATGAAAATGGAAACCTAAAAAAGACTTATGGTAGACTTCCTGATAATAATTTGCTGACATCAACCGTAGCATCATACGATTATGATTTGGATGGAGATGTCGATTTGTTTTTGGGAAATTTGGCAGATGCCGATAATTTTGGACGCCCAGTACCTTCGTATCTCTTAAGAAATGATGGCAATGGTAATTTTACCATTGATGATGATTTTGAATTGATTTCCAGAGTCACCTCGGCAATATGGCGCGATCTAGATGGCGATGGAAAAAAGGATTTGTTGGTGTCAACTGAGTGGGATAGCCCAAAAGTATACCTTAATAAATTGGGCAGAATGGAATTACAAGAACTTCCTGAGAATATAAATGGTCTATGGCAATCGATAACGAGTTTTGATATTGACCTAGATGGTGACCAAGATATTCTTTTGGGTAATTGGGGTAAAAACACCAAGTTCAACTTGGGCTTTGATGGCCCATTGTTAATGTATCATTTGGACTTTGATTCTAATGGTGAAAGTGAAACGGTACTGGCTTATAATAAAGAAGGTAGATATTATCCAATACATTCTAAAACGGAGCTGGCCTCACAGATTAATGCTATCAATAGATTGTTCGTCTACCACAAGGATTATGCAGGTAAACCAATTGATCAAATATTGGGAAGCGAGAGCTTGGGTAGGGCAAAGGTATATCAGGTTGATTTGTTTGCATCTGGATATTTAGAGAATAATAATGGTAGTTTTTCCCAATTTAACGAACTTCCTATAGGGTTTCAATATGGCCCTGTAACATCTTTTTCTGAAATTGAAATTTATGAAGAAAAACCAAGTCTTTTAGTTGGGGGCAATATTAAAAAGACAAATACATATCACGGTTATTACACATCGTTTAAGGGGCTTGTTGTTAATGGTTTGGATGATATTTCTGCAGTCAGTGATTATGGATTGGAACCCTTTGATGGTCAAATTAAAAAAATTGAAACAATCAAAATGCGGAAAAGGAATTTATTGCTTGTTGTTTCAAATCAAGATAGCTTGAAGGTGTATTCTTATTAGTGATAAGGTAATGAGCCTAACGTACTGACTGATTAATAACTTTTACAGAATTTTAAACCCAAACACCTCAGAAGTAGAAGTATTGTTGGCGCCATCTTTGGTGATTACTTTCCAATAATAGGTGTTGCCAGAGGTTACGGCAACGCCGCTAACAGTACTTTCTGTTATTGTGCCCAAAGATGTGGTTGGGTCTTCGTTCGTATCCAAGAACACTTCAAATTCTACAATATCATCATCCACATCCGATGCATCCCATTGCAATGTTACAGATGTAGTGGAGGCGACAAGGTTTGCCCCTCTTGATGGTGCAATTGCCTCCGCGGGAAAGGGCGCGTAATTCTCCACCCCGGGCCCTTCATTGTAAAAACGCCAAGCCTCACTGGTCGCCGTAACACTGGTGTTGTTGGCTTTTGAGACCACATGCCACTCATAGGGAGTGCCTCTCAATATGGTGATGTCCGCCTCGTTGGTGTTGGATTGGGTGGTAGACGATGTATTGCTGTCCAGATTACGTAACCGGACCTCGTAGCTATCGGTATTATCAGAGGCATTCCACCTGAAAGTCACTGTACTTTGTTGGTCGTTGACTATGGCCCCTTCATTGCATTCCGTATCGTTGGCGGGAAAAACCAATGTGGCGGCAGCGGGATCTGGAATCGTTATGGGATCGTTGTCCGTTGGGGCCGGGTCATCCCCTCCAGAACTGCAAGCTGTTGCCAGTACAAGGAACAAGGCGCCAAATAGGTGGTATTTTATTGATTTCATTTCTTTATGATTTTGTAATTTAACAATGAGGCATCGGTTTTTACATTCAATATATAAATTCCCTGGGGAAAGCCCGAAATGTTCATCTGTATATAGCCATTGTCCGCGGGAATGGGTTTGTACAGTATTTCAGTACCGTCCAGGTTAAATAGGCTTATTTCCGCTTGTTGTATTTCAGGGGAGCCTAGATAAATATTGACTTCCCCATCATAAACCGGATTTGGGTACACAAATACTTCAGGGGATAGGACAATACGATCTTGGTATGTGCCCTGACAGTTTGCATCTGTCTTAACCAAGAGGATGTTCTCCACCTGTTTTAAGGGCAAGGTGATTTGGTCTTTGGAGGTTTGGTAGGTCTTTCCATTGAGTTCAATGGTGTAGAGCGATCCCCCCGACAGTTGTAAACTCACCTCATTGCTAAGCGAACTGACCTTTGAGCCAACCGTCAATGGTTCTGGCTCAGAAACATTCAGATCAAAGCAACGTTCATAGGATGCCTCTGAAGCCACGGTGATGCACAGCACATAATCGCCCGAAGCTAGATCGGTGAAATTGGCACTATCGGTAAATTCAATGGCAGTGGCATTGTTTTCACTGTCCGTTAAGGTAGCGGTGTACGGCAAAGGGTTTTCGGTGCGGATTTCTATGCTGCCATTGTCGTTGGTCATGCATGATTCTCCAGTGGTCTTGATGGTAAAATTAGTGGAGGGCAGTGAAAAGATCGTACAGCCATCCGTATCCACTATGGCATCTATGGGGGTGTCGGGACATAGGTCCAAATCATTTGGCACTCCGTCATTGTCGTTGTCATCGTCACAAACGTCGCCTATCCCATCATTGTCACTATCGGCTTGGTCAGCATTGGCGATTAACGGGCAATTATCATCTATATCCAAAATGCCATCATTGTCATCATCCGTGTCACAGACATCTCCTTGCCCGTCTGAATCGGTGTCCAATTGATCGGCATTGGCAATGAATTGACAATTGTCATCTACATCCAAAATACCATCATTGTCATCGTCATCGTCATCAATTTGAGTGCCTTCTACAACAAAATCATCAATGATGACCCCTTCTTGGTTTACCGATGCATCTGAGTGAAATACAATTCTAAAGATAATTTTTGCCTCTTGGGTCAGGTCGGTTTCGCCACGAGCTGCGTTAGCCGCAAAATCATAGGCATATTCTGTAAGCTGTGGCGGATTGATATGACCGCCGTTTTGATCATAATCTGCTGGACTATTTAACCATTGGGCACCTGGGCAGTTCTGGCAATCATTTGCTGCGCCCGAACTTGCGTTGGTTCGATCACTGTTGTACCAATTGGGTTGGCTGCCCAATTCCCCCAAAACCTGCCAAGTAGAGCCTTCGTCCTTAGAGTATTCTACATAGACAATGTCGTAATATGGCTCAAGGCTATAGGCCATGTTGAATTTGAGTACCGGTGCGGTTATTGAGGATAATTCATAGCATTTGCTAACAATAAAGCTTTTGGTGGCATCAGGGTGGTTTCCGTCTAGATTGGTGCCCATTACCTGGGTGCCAGATGAGGCAGTATTTAATACGCTTCCTGTTGGGACACCTCTTTCCCAAGCACTACCATCAGCAATATCATTAAAGGCGATTAATGTGGTGCCCTCGTTTTCAAAATCAAATAGTTGTGTAGGGATGCCGTACTGGTTGGTGGTAAAACGTGTATTTATGCCATTGTTGTCGCTAAAAGTGTCGTTTACAATGGTGGCATTCAAGGTTAACGTTACTTCTCCACTTAGGGAAGAACTTAGGTGGGGGAGTTGAACAATGGTAGATTCTCCTGAGTTCAAAGTGCCGTCCCAGATATAGTTGTTTGTGCTACCTTGGTTTACAGTATACGTAAAGGTAACTTGGGTAATGGGGTTTAAACCGGCATTCTCTATGGTGACTTCGGGAGCTACTTGTCCACATGGAATTGAATTTAGATCTGGTGATATCGCTTTTACGGCCACATCATCATTGGGTAATGTAACAGGAATTGGAGATTGCCAGACACCCCTTCCATAGGTGCCGGCAATAATAATATTGTCTTCCAAGTTTATATCCAAATCCCCAACACTGGTATTGGGTAAGGCTGTAAAATACTCTTCCCATTCGGTAAGGGTGTCGTCCAATCGATAAACCCCTAAGTTCGTGCCTACGTATATTGGATTGTTAACATTGCGCCCTTGATGAACAATGCAATAATAGGCCTGGTCTGTTGGTAGATTGTATGTGATATTTTCATTGGAAACGATGGAGTTTCCGTTAAGCGTAAGCTTATGTACTGCTCTTTGATTGGGTTGGTTAAACATAGCGCTTCCAACCCGGTTTGAAGTTGTAACATAGATGATATTGCCATCGTTGCTGTTGATGGCGATATCCGAAATCATACTCGGAAAGCTATGGATGGATGAAAAAGTAGCTCCTCCATCTTCACTTTTAAAAAGATCATCACCTTCTGAAAGATAGATTAAGAGTGGGTTGTTTTTGTCAATTTCCATGTCTTCTATCTCTTTGTCTTGGGTATTGGTAGAGATGTTTTGTGATAACCTCTCCCAATTATTTCCCACTAATTTATAAACGGCTTTAAAGCCAGCATAGACCTCTCCTTCGCTACTAACGGCCAATGGAGTGATCCAGTTTCCTTCGTCATTGGTAGGGGAGGAAACAACGGAAATGTTTTCGCCGGAATTGGTGGTGATCCAAAGGGGACTGCCATATTGGGAAAACCCATAAATGATATTGGCGTTGGTAGGGTCTATCTCATAGTCCATGCCGTCTCCGCCGGTATATCCTCCCCAATTTCCATTGTTGAAAACAAAGCCGGCATTGTCTTGGGTGCCCCCGGCAATTTTTGAGGCTGTATTCTTTGCAACGGATATTCTATAGAACTGTGAAATGGACATGTTGGCCGTTTTGTCCACAAAAGAAGTGCCTCCATTGTCGGAGGTGTAGATTCCTCCGTCGGTTCCGGCAAACAGGGTGTTGCCAAAGAATTTTAGAGTGTGGATGTCGGCATGGGAATAGGCCTGGTTATTAACGGACCACTCATTTAACCGGGTAAAGGAATTACCTCCATTGCTACTTTTCCATATGTTCAATACTCCGGTATACAATTCATTGGCATTGGTGGGGGATACCTCCAAGGCCATGTCAAACCATGCTTGTTCGGCACCATCCATTAGGTCGGAGGTGTTGCTGGTCTCAACAAAGGTTTCTCCACTGTCCGTGGATTTGTAGATTCCTTGATATTCGTAATCTGCACCCAAAGCACTAAAAACATAAACAACCGTGGGGTCAGCAGGACTTACGCCCAGAACCAATCTTGAAGAGCTTGTGGGTAAGCCTGAGGCTATTTGGGTAAAATTATCCCCTCCATCTGTTGATCTGTAAAAAGCGTTTGTAGAAACGGCATATATGGTATTGGGGTCACCCGGTTTTAACTTAAAATCTTTGATGTTTCCCGAGCGCACTCTTGTCCAGGTGTCTCCTCCATTAATCGATTTTTGAAGACCGTCATTGGAGCCGACCCACACAATATTGGAATTGGTTGGGTCAATGGTAATTTCGTTTAAGGAATCAAATTCATTTTGGTTGGAAGGATTCAATCCGGTTTCATTCCAGGTCTGTCCGCCATCCAATGATTTAAAGACACCAATACTGTATGAGTCGTTTGCATCATCATCACCGGTGGCTATATAGATGATATTTGAATCATTGGGGTCAATCGCAATGCCCGATACCCCGATCTGGGGGTAGTCGTCAAAAAGGTTTGTCCATGATAGTCCGGCATCGACTGACTTCCAGATGCCCCCGGCAGGAGCTCCCGCATACCAAATGTCGGCATTGTTTGGGTCTACGGCAATGGCATTGATCCTACCCGTGCCCGGCAGCGCATTGCCATTCAGTATATCGGCTTTTGTGGGGCCAATGGGCGTCCAACTGGCCGTTGGGTTGGGTGCCATTTGGGAATTGACCTTGTTTTTCCAACTTTGGTATATTTCCGCAGCAGTGGGCAAATTTCCTTCGGCATCAACCATTTCTTTCCAATAATTCTGCCAACGCATAAAGGGTTTGTAGCCACTGCCTTTGGCGTTCTTGTCCTTATCCTTCCAATATTTGTGAAAAGCATCGGAGATGGCATAAAAACTGTGGATTTCCTGTTTTTTTTCGTTGTTGGCCGTCTTGGCAACTGTTTTGTCTTTTTCCATTTTCACCATCCAAGGTGCGTCCGGATTAAACTGGGCCAGTGAAATCGTCGAAAAAAGCAAAAAAAGGGGAATAGGTAATTTTCTTTTCATAGAAATATAAATATGTTCCAAAATAGCCATTTTTTTAGGATTTTCAGTCCTTGGTCTAATTAATGGATAACGAGTTGTTTAGTATATTCTTGTTGGGAATGGAATAAACTTTCACATTTGTTTAGTAACGAAATACTATACCTTTGCCTTTCAACTTCATTGAATGAAACAACTATTTTTTACCTTTTTTGTTCTTTTGAGTTATTTGATGGCTGCCCAGACCGATTCAATTCCCCCAAGACCAGATTTAGATTCCCCAGCTAAGGATTCCTTGGAGCTCAAGCCAAATTTCAAACAAAAGAAAAAGGCCGAAGCCATACCAATTACAATCAAGGATTACAAAATCATCTCAAGTGTGGGGGATACTACTTTTTTAGATACCACCTTGACCATTCAAAAGGAATATAAGTACAATGTTTTAAGAAGGGATGATTTTGAACTGATGCCCTTTGCCAATGTTGGACAACCGTACAATTTTCTGGGCAGAAGCTTTGAGCAATCATTGCCTATTCCGGGCATAGGGGCTCGGGCCAAACACTTTGGGTATCTAGAAGCTGATGATATTGACTATTACCATGTTCCCACGCCCTTGACGGAATTAATGTTTAAAACAACCTTTGAACAAGGACAGTTTTTAGATGCACTCTTAACATTGAACACTTCAGAAAGGCTCAATTTGTCCATAGCGTACACGGGTTTCAGGTCGTTGGGAAAATATCGATATGAACAGGCCGAATGGGGGAGGTTCAGGACTACCTTCAACTATCGCACCCAGAACAACAGGTATTGGGCGCGGGGCCATTTTGCCGCACAGGACCTCCAATCCGAAGAAAGTGGGGGATTGTCCAGAAAGGAAGCCCAGTTTGAATCTGGGGAGGAAGATTTTTTGGATCGTTCAAGACTGGATGTGTTTTATACCAATGCCAACAGTAGAATTGTAGGATGGCGGTATCACTTGGACCACCAGTTTAATTTGGTGAGACCAAAACGGGATTCGGTAAAGACCAGAAAAACAAGGGTGGCCTTGGGACATAAATTCCAGTACGAAACCCGTTTTTTTCAGTTTACCCAGTCAAGTCTTCCCACGATAAAGGCGTTTGGAGATCCTTATGTAACTCCTATCAATGACAAGTCCAAGTTGCAAGTAACCCAAAACGAACTCTCCGCATTGTTTTCAAACCCGCAATGGGGCCATTTAAAAGGAGAGTTAAACTTCTTCAACTACAACTATTTTTTCAACAGCCTCTTGATTCAGGATCAGCAGACCATTGCCAACCAATTACGGGGAGATGAAATTCTGTTGGGAGCAAGTTATCAGAACACCATAGGGCCTTTAAACATAAAGGGGAGGTTGCGTTACGGCCTTTCAGGGGATATGACGGGAAATTTGTTGGATGCCAGCGCCACATATGGTTTTGGGGAACATAACAAAGTATATGCTTCGGTTCATGGGTCTTCCAGGATGCCCAATTTTAACTTTTTACTGTACCAAAGTGATTACCAGAATTTCAATTGGCAGAATACAGGGTTTTTTGAAAAGCAGCGAGTGCAGTCCATAACCCTGGGTGCTGATTTTAAGTGGTTTGGTGATGTATCCGCAAAATATACGGCCATGGATAATTACACGTATTTTGCATCTGAAGCAACACCGGAGGATATTGATGCGGATTTGGAGACGGCATTTGTGAAACCGTTCCAAGAACCGGGCACAATCAATTATTTAAGGATAAAATGGAAAAAAGAGTTCTCTTGGCGCAAATGGGCCTTGAACAATACCGTGCTCTTTCAGGAGGTCACACAGGACAATCAGGTATTGAACCTTCCGCAATTGCTTACTAGAAACACCCTTTATTTTTCAAGTGATGTGTTTGATAAGGCCATGTTTCTGCAAACAGGGGTTACCTTCAAATATTTTACCGCATATTCCATGGATGCCTATAATCCCCTTCTCGGTGAATTTTACATCCAGAACAATGAAGAGTTGGGGGCATACCCCTTAATAGATGTTTTCATTAATGCCAAAGTGAGAAGAACTCGTATATATTTTAAGGCAGAACATTTGAATACAATTTGGGGAAAGGACTATAACTACTATGCTGCCCCAAACTATCCTTACCGGGATTTTGTGATTCGATTTGGATTGGTCTGGAATTTCCTTTCGTGACCCTAATTAAATTCAATTTTTTTATAACTGAAAATCAATTAGTTGCGTAAAAAAGCAACAAAAAAACAAAAATAATGCATGGCGGCTTGCACAACTTAAAAAAATCGTTCTATATTTGCACCCGCTTTGCTGATAAAGCAGTGCGATAAAGGATGGAAAGAGAGGGGTTTTGCCCCGGTTTTTTTTGTCTTTTTTTAAAGAAGTTCATTTGACATACTGAGACAACGACAGCGTAAACAAAAGAAGAGAACCGAGAAGGATTTCCTTTGGGTCGGTGGACGGGTTTTCCATTGGGACGATAGTTATTTAACGATTGACAATGGAGAGTTTGATCCTGGCTCAGGATGAACGCTAGCGGCAGGCCTAACACATGCAAGTCGAGGGGTAACATTGTAGCTTGCTACAGATGACGACCGGCGCACGGGTGCGGAACGCGTATGGAACCTGCCCCTGTCAGGGGAATAGCCCAGAGAAATTTGGATTAATGCCCCATGGTATCCCTTCAGGGCATCTTGGAGGGATTAAAGGTTACGGACAGGGATGGCCATGCGTACCATTAGCTGGTTGGTAAGGTAACGGCTTACCAAGGCAACGATGGTTAGGGGCCCTGAGAGGGGGATCCCCCACACTGGTACTGAGACACGGACCAGACTCCTACGGGAGGCAGCAGTGAGGAATATTGGTCAATGGTCGGAAGACTGAACCAGCCATGCCGCGTGCAGGATGACGGCCCTATGGGTTGTAAACTGCTTTTTTACGGGAAGAAACGTGCCCACGAGTGGGCATCTGACGGTACCGTACGAATAAGGACCGGCTAACTCCGTGCCAGCAGCCGCGGTAATACGGAGGGTCCGAGCGTTATCCGGAATCATTGGGTTTAAAGGGTCCGTAGGCGGGCCTATAAGTCAGAGGTGAAAGGCCACGGCTCAACCGTGGGACTGCCTTTGATACTGTAGGTCTTGAGTTACAGTGGGGTTGCCGGAACATGTGGTGTAGCGGTGAAATGCATAGATATCACATAGAACACCTATCGCGAAGGCAGGTGGCCAACTGTATACTGACGCTGATGGACGAAAGCGTGGGGAGCGAACGGGATTAGATACCCCGGTAGTCCACGCCGTAAACGATGGATACTAGCTGTGGGGCGCGAGCTCCGTGGCCAAGCGAAAGTGATAAGTATCCCACCTGGGGAGTACGTTCGCAAGAATGAAACTCAAAGGAATTGACGGGGGCCCGCACAAGCGGTGGAGCATGTGGTTTAATTCGATGATACGCGAGGAACCTTACCAGGGCTTAAATGTAAGACGACGTACCTAGAGACAGGTATTTCTTCGGACGTTTTACAAGGTGCTGCATGGTTGTCGTCAGCTCGTGCCGTGAGGTGTCAGGTTAAGTCCTATAACGAGCGCAACCCCTGCCGTTAGTTGCCAGCATGTAAAGATGGGGACTCTAACGGGACTGCCGGTGCAAACCGCGAGGAAGGTGGGGACGACGTCAAATCATCACGGCCCTTACGTCCTGGGCCACACACGTGCTACAATGGCCGGTACAGAGGGAAGCCACCCCGTGAGGGGGCGCGGATCTACAAAACCGGTCTCAGTTCGGATCGGGGTCTGCAACTCGACCCCGTGAAGCTGGAATCGCTAGTAATCGCATATCAGCCATGATGCGGTGAATACGTTCCCGGGCCTTGTACACACCGCCCGTCAAGCCATGGAAGCCGGGAGTGCCTGAAGTCCGTCACCGCGAGGAGCGGCCTAGGGCAAGACCGGTAACTAGGGCTAAGTCGTAACAAGGTAGCCGTACCGGAAGGTGCGGCTGGAACACCTCCTTTCTAGAGAATGGGCCCAATGGGCCCGTCCAGAGCCATTGGGGGTCCTTGTCGGCCAACTTCTTTAGGCTGTCGTTTTTCGGTATGTTATGATATATTGGTTCATTTAAGGGCCGCCTGAAGTCTCGTAGCTCAGCTGGTTAGAGCGCTACACTGATAATGTAGAGGTCGGCAGTTCGAGCCTGCCCGAGACTACAACGTAGGATGGGAATGGTGAGAAGTTTATCTCGATCGAAGTCGAGAGGAGCCTGCCCGGGACTACTTAAATGCAAGTTCATTTATTATTGAATGGGAAATTCTGGAAGTGAGAGTTCTAGCATTCTAAATTCTGAATTCTAAGTTCTGAATTACTTGAATGGGGGATTAGCTCAGCTGGCTAGAGCGCCTGCCTTGCACGCAGGAGGTCATCGGTTCGACTCCGATATTCTCCACGGTTGTCATTTTATGGCAAAAACGTTCATTGACATATTGGGATGGAACATATCTTTATATAAGGTATGTGAAGTCAAAGAGAAGAAACTTGTAGTAAGCATAGAATATACTATAGAATAGAATTATTAAGGATTACGAGGGGCACTAAAAAGTGCCGACAAGCAAAAAAGGGCGCATGGGGAATGCCTAGGCTCCCAGAGGCGAAGAAGGACGTGGTAAGCTGCGAAAAGCTGTGGTTAGCTGCACACGAGCGATGACCCGCAGATGTCCGAATGGGGCAACCCGGCATGTTGAAGGCATGTCATGCCATCTGGCAAGCGAACCCGCTGAACTGAAACATCTAAGTAGGCGGAGGAGGAGAAAACAAGAGTGATTCCGTAAGTAGTGGCGAGCGAACGCGGAACAGCCCAAACCAATGCTGTTTCGGCAGTGTTGGGGTTGTAGGACCACGCCATTCTCTGCGCGACGAACCGGAAGCGGTTGGAAAGCCGCACCATAGACGGTGACAGTCCGGTATGGGTAAGGGACGTAAGAGATAGTGGTATCCTGAGTAGCGCGGGGCACGTGAAACCCTGTGTGAAACCGGCGGGACCATCCGCCAAGGCTAAATACTCCTGGGAGACCGATAGTGTACCAGTACCGTGAGGGAAAGGTGAAAAGAACCCTGAACAAGGGAGTGAAACAGACCCTGAAACCATGCGCCCACAAGCGGTCGGAGCCCTTATGGGTGACGGCGTGCCTTTTGCATAATGAGCCTACGAGTTACCCTCCCCGGCAAGGTTAAGCACTTCAGGTGCGGATCCGTAGCGAAAGCGAGTCTGAACAGGGCGTTATAGTCGGTGGGGGTAGACGCGAAACCGTGCGATCTACCCATGGGCAGGGTGAAGCTGTGGTAACACACAGTGGAGGCCCGAACCCGTTGACGTTGAAAAGTCTTGGGATGACCTGTGGGTAGGGGTGAAAGGCCAATCAAGCTCGGAAATAGCTCGTACTCCCCGAAATGCATTTAGGTGCAGCGTTGTAATAAGTCATATAGAGGTAGAGCTACTGATTGGGTGCGGGGGCTTCACCGCCTACCAATCCCTGACAAACTCCGAATGCTATATGATGTTCTACAGCAGTGAGGGCATGGGTGCTAAGGTCCATGTCCGAGAGGGAAACAACCCGGACCATCAGCTAAGGTCCCCAAATATGTGCTAAGTTGACAAAACGCGGTGGAACTGCACAGACAGCCAGGATGTTGGCTTGGAAGCAGCC